>NZ_JBEXSZ010000002.1:0-136292 GCF_040613865.1 Streptomyces sp. NPDC006197
GCGGGGCGGTCGCATGAGGTGGGATTACTGGCGCTGGTGGCTGCCGGGGAGGGCGTGTGTGGGGGTATGGGGAGCGTTGGTATGCGCCCGGGTATACCGCGAACTGGTGCTTGTGTAATCGAGACAGGATGTTCTGGGGCAGACCGAGCTGCTTCCTTGGCCTTCCGCCTTCAAGAACAGGCACATTCCGGTAGATAAGGCGCGGTCGCCCTTCAAGGCCGATGATTCAGAATCACATCAAACCAGCATGAAAATAAGCAAAACGCTCACTTAGACGTCATCTCATTTGGTGAGGTGCCGTCGGATGAACGGTGCCGTTCCCGCGACGAGTGCGGCGAAGACGGCCAGTCGCTGAAGGCCGGGCTGAGCGGCGAGGTTGCTGTGCTGGATGCCATAGGCCGCGTACCAGTTGGCGGCGAGGTCGGTCGCCATGATGGCGCAGGCGAGATCGACCCCTCGGCGTTTACCCCGGATCAGCAGCACGGCGGCGAGCGTGTCGAACAGCGCCAGCGACGACCAGTAGAGGTTGAGCCACCCTGGTGCCCAGTCGTACGGGTGCAGGCCGTGATGGAGGAGGTCGGTGACGTGTGCGAAAGCGCCGACGAAGAGCAGGACGGCTGCGATGCCGCAGGCCGATATGACCGTCCAGCGCGGGGTGTGGCGCATCCATCCGATCACGCTGTGGATCGTCCCACCTGCGGGTGCCGTCCGTCAGGCTGTCAGTCTGCGGTAGCAGATGAGGGTGCAGGCGATAGCTGTGAAGGCCAGGAAGTGTTCGGCCTTGCGCTCGTAGCGGCGGTGCAGGTGGCGGCAGCCTCCCAGCGAGGACATCGTGCGCTCGATCGCCCAGCGATGCCGGCCCAACTGCGTGGAGGATTCGACGCCTCTGCGGGCGATGCGGTGCCGGATGCCGCGCGAGCGGAGCCAGCGGTGCAGATGGTCGTAGTCGTACCCCTTGCCCGCGTGGAGCTTGGCGGGCCGGCGCCGGCGCGGGCCGCCACGCGAGCGGATCGGCGGGATGCCGCGCACCAGCGGCTCAAGCGCCTGGCTGTCGTGGAGGTCCGCGCCGGAGATGCCCAGGGACAGCGGTAGACCGCTCCGCTCGGTGATCAAGTGGATCTTCGAGCCTTTTCTGCCCCGGCCGACAGGATTCGGACCTGTCAGCTCCCCCTTTCAGGGCTCGCATGTTCACCGAGTCGATCGCGCAGCGCGACCAGTCCAGGCCGCCGCGCGAGCCCAGCTCATCGAGGACGACGCGGTGCAACGTGGCCCAGACCCGGGCGGTAGTCCACTCGGTGAAGCGCCGGTGTGCGGTCGGCTTCGACGGCCCGAAGACCGGCGGCAGCTGGCGCCAGGTGCAGTCTGTCGTGGCCACGAAGATGATCGCGGCCAGCACTTCACGGTCCCCATACCGGCGTCGCCCGCCGCCCTGCGGTCGTGCCGGAGCGGGCGGGACCACCCGCTGGAACAGCTCCCACAGCCCATCCGGCACCAGGCGCTCGACCATCACCACACAGGGCAGGCTGCTCAACCCGCCAAATGAGACGACGTCGTAGAAGGAGCACCATGTCCGAACGCCACACGCTGATTCGCAGTCTGCACGATGTGGACCTGGCCGCTTGGTTCGGCGGCTCGCTGATGGGTGCAGTCGGCCTCAACGGTGCTGCCGGGAGTGAAGGCGGTACGAAGGCGGCCACGGACCGGATCGCCTCTGCCGGCTGGGCGAAGTGGACGCCGGTCAATGCCGATGCCACCGGTATGCACCTGTTCGGCAGTGGGGGCTCCTGGCCGTGAACGCCCACCGCATCGCCACCCAGCAGGGCGTCGCCGCCTCCACCACGGCCAAGGCCGTCGTCCAGCGGCGGCACTGGCAGCCACCGCCTACGCCCGCGTGCTGGGAAAGAAGGTCGAGCTGGCCTCTTCCTCACGACCACCGTGTCATCGGGGGAGCCGTGGCGGTGGCCGCGGGCTTGGCAGCACTCTCGATCGCGGTGAAGGTTCTCGGTCGACGACGGTGACGAGCGGCGTCCGTCGCCGGCCTTCGGGGCGGGGCGCAGGAGTGTGGAACCGAGCCGTTCGGTGGTGGCCGCGAGAGCAGGCGCGGTGACCTTCTCTCCGTTCCCCTTCACATCGGTGTCGCTCTTGACCGTCTTGTCCTCGTCGATGTCGGGCGTGAGCCGGCGCTAGGCGCTGCCCGGCGGATCATGCGACTTCCCGATTAGTCACTCGTTGCTGCGGTCATGGGGCGGGGAGATCTAACGAATCGCGAGTGGTCACTCGTGGAGCCGCATCTGCCGCCTTCCGGCAGGCGGAGAGGCCGGTGGAACGATCACCGCACCGTGCTCAACGGGATCCTGTTCCGGATCCGCACCGGCGTCCCGTGGCGTGACCTGCCGGAACGATACGGCTCCTGGAAATCCGTCTACGAGAGGCACCGCCGCTGGTCGGCGGACGGCACCTGGAACCGGATCCTGCAGGCGGTCCAGGCCGACGCCGACCTGGCCGGCCGGATCGACTGGGGCATGGCCGGTGGCGACTCGACCTCCTGCCGGGCCCACCAGCACGCGGCCGGAGCCCGCAAGGCCACCCCGCGGGTTCCGAAAAAAGGACGACGCCCCGGCACCACCGCCCCGACGAGGGGCTCGGACGGTCCCGGGGCGGGCTGACCTGCAAGATCCACCTCGCCGGGGAAGGCGGGTGCCGCCCGATGGCTCTCCTGATCACTCCGGGCCAGTGGGGCGACGCCCCGCAGATGATCGAGGTCCTGGACCGGATCCGGGTTCCCCGCCCGCTGGGCGGACGGCCCCGGACCCGGCCCGACCACGTCAGCGGCGACAAGGCATACAGCTCCCGCCGAAACCGCCGCTACCTGCGACGACGCGACACCAAGCACACCATCCCGGAACCGAAGGACCAACGCGCCAACCGCCGGCACAGAGGCAGCGCGGGCGGAAGGCCCACCGGCTTCGACCCTGACCGCTACCGGCGTCACAACGAGGTCGAGCGGACCATCACCGCCTCAAGAACTCCCGTGCTGTTGCAACCCGTTACGGCAAACGGGCCTATGTCTTCCACGGCACCGTCACCGCAGCAGCAGTCCGCCTCTGTCCCAAGCCGTGAAATGCCGGGACCGGCCTTTCAGAATCCCGGGGCAGGGATGAGGCTCGGCCACCATGGGGGCACGCCGCTGGGGCACGGAGGAGTGGCGGCGCCCTCCCAGAAGATCGAGATGACGCACCAGACCACACCCAGCAGCGTCACCGCGAGAACCAAGGCATGGAAAAGGGGACGGTTCCCCAGAAGGGCGCCCACCGCAACCCAGACCAGCAGCAGGACCGTCCAAAGACCCGGGATGAACAGCCACAGCAGGAAACCACCGTTGGCCGCGTTGTCCACCCCCACGTCGCAGGCGGTCCACGACCTGCCCAGAAGCATGGCAGCGGATACCGCGAGCAGCAGAGCCACCGCCGCCCCGAGCCCCCCGTGCAGCCGCCGACTCCCCACAAGCCCCCCGTTCTCCGTCCGCTGCGGAAAACACCGGATCCGCACCGCTCATCACTACCGCATCCACCCAGACCCCCGGCACTGACCAACGGGGAACGGACGCCCCTGGATCCTAGTAATCACATGATCCGCCGGACAGTGCCTAGTCGCGGGCCCGCCGGGCCCGGCTCGGGGTGTCCGGGCGGTGCGACGGCACTGTTCGCGCAGCGGTTTCAGTACCGTACGGAGCGGCCGTTCCGTACCGTGCGGGGCGTCGGAAGGGGACTCGTGATGGCCGGTCTGAGGCTGGGACCGCTCCTGCGGCACGTCGACTGGGAGTCGGGCACAAGCGCGACGGTGTGGGTCGAGACCGACCGGGCGTGCACGGTGGAGGTCCGGTGCCCGGGCGGCGCGGGGGGTTCGGCTCCGACGTTCCGCGTCGCCGACCACCACTACGCGCTGGTGGTCGTGACCGGACTCGCCCCCGGGTCCGCCACGGCGTACGAGGTGCTGCTCGACGGCGAGCAGGTGTGGCCCCTCGCGGACTCGTCCCGGCCGCCCAGCACCATCCGCACGCCGCCGGTCCCGGCGGCGGACGCGGTGATCGCCTTCGGCTCGTGCCGGTGGGCGGCGCCTGCCATGGGCGAGGCCGACCCGGTGGGCCCGGACGTCCTCGACACCCTTTCCGCCCGGCTCGCCGACGACCCGGAGGCCGAGCGTCCCGACGTTCTCCTCCTCCTCGGCGATCAGGTGTACGCGGACGAGACGTCCGCCGACACCCGCGCCTGGATCGCCCGGCATCGGCGGGCCGCCGGCACCGGTTCCGCCGCCCCACCGGACCAGGTCGCCGACTACGAGGAGTACACCCACCTCTACGACGAGTCCTGGGGCGACCCCGAACTGCGCTGGCTGCTCTCGACCGTGCCCAGCTGCATGATCTTCGACGACCACGACGTCATCGACGACTGGAACACCAGCGCCGCCTGGGTGGCCGACATGCGGGCAACGCCCTGGTGGCACGAGCGGATCACCGGCGGCCTGATGTCGTACTGGGTCTACCAGCACCTCGGGAACCTCTCCCCCGCCGAGCTCGCCGAGGACGAGCTGTACGCGGCGGTACTGGCGGCCGACGACGCCACAGAAGTGCTGCGCGCGTTCGCCGAACGCGCCGACGCCGACCCGGCGTCGGTGCGCTGGAGCTACCGCAGGGACTTCGGTCGCACCCGGCTGCTGATGGTCGACACCCGGGCCGCACGGGTGCTGGATGAGCAGCACAGGATGATGCTGGACGCTCAGGAAGCGGCCTGGCTGCGGACACAGGCACTCGGCGAGCTCGGCGACGTCGACCACCTGTTGATCGGGACCTCGCTCCCGTGGCTGCTGCCTCCGATGGTCCACTTCGCGGAGGGCTGGCACGCGGCGCTCTGCCGGGGCGAACGCGGCCCGCGCTGGGCGCGCTTCGGCGAGTGGCTGCGTCGGCGGGCGGACCTGGAGCACTGGGCGGCGTTCACCTCGTCGTTCGAAAGACTGACGGAGACGGTTGCCGAGGTGGGGAGGGCCGACGCCGCCCCGGCGACGGTGTGCGTGCTTTCCGGGGACGTCCACCACGCGTATGTGGCGGAGCCCGTCTGGACCACCGGGCAGCCGCCGCGCTCCCGCGTCTTCCAGTTCACCTGTTCACCGCTGCACAACTCGGTGCCCGCTGCCATGCGGGCCGGGTTCCGTTTCGGCTGGAGCCGGTTCGCCAAGGGGATCGGGCATCTCCTCGCCCGCCACGGACGGATCACGCGACCGGCGGTCCGGTGGGAGCGCACCGGCGGACCGTGGTTCGGCAACCAGTTCATGACGCTGACACTGCGTGGTCGTACAGCACGGCTGCGACTGGAGAGAGCCTCGGCGGATGCGGAGCAAGGGCGCCGCGGGACCGACCGCGCGGGAGCACGGCTCATCGGCGTCCTCGACCGGAACCTGACGAAGGGAAGTTGACGTCTCGCCGGACGGCGCGCACCCCCGTCCCGCCCTCCATACCCTCGTCGCCCGGATCCGTACGCTGACGATCCTCGGCCGCCACCAGCAGGCCACCGCCCGGCTTCGACGGCAGTTGATCAACGGCATACGATTCCGGGTCCGCATCGGTGTGCTGTGGTGAGACGTCCCCGTAGAGTACGGCCCCCGGAGCTGGCCCCCGCGCCTCCACAAGCCCTACTGCCCCGGAGACGTTCTACCGATGACGTCGGGTGGTAACAAGGTGGCCATCCTGCAGGTAGTGGGTGAGTTCAAGTCCGCTGTTGAGCATCGCGAGCACATCGAGACGCCGGTCGGCAGGCACCGCGCCCAGCCGCTGTCTGCCGCAGCCGACCCAGAACATCGGGCCCCCGATGCTCAGCAACCCGGCTCCGACCGGTCCGTCCGCTGCGCTGCCCTTCTGCCGACGGAATGAGCCAGGCAGCGGGAGATGATGCCTGAGGTAAGTAGTGCCAGGGCGTGCTCGATGTCGACGCCGTGCCGGATGTACCAGGCCGTATGCGTGTTCAGCCGGGGTGTCGCGGGGGCCATTAGGGGGCTGGTGTTGACCAGGTTGATCAGTGCGCTGGTGACCCGGCTCAAGGCGTGCTCGAAGCCGCTGCTGATATTGCGGACCGTTTGTTCGAGCGCCCACTCGGCGGGAACGCCGGGCAGCCATGCGCGGGCCAGGTCGGGGACGGTCTCACCGGAGATCCAGGCGTGGATCGCTGTGGCGAGCGGGACGTCCACCTGCGTCCCCTTGCTCTCCTTGTCGGTGAAGTGCCAAGTGCCGACGACCTCGGGCAGTTCGAGGAGGCGCTCGAAGACCCGGTGTGGGGACACCTTGCCGCTCGCAGATCCGAATGATCTTGTGGAGGCGGTCAGTGGTCAGGTCGTGGGTGCGACCCGGCAGCGTGGGCGAGAGCCACAGCACCTCGCCAGCGGCGGTCGGTGACGACCCGAATGTTCACTCCATGCCGGCGATGCTTGGCCGAGTAGTCCACCCGGCTGTTTCCGACGCGGTCGCACTCGGAGAGAGTCCCGTCCAGCAGGATGAAATCCGGATCGTGCTCGCGCAGTGTCTTGGGTAGGCCCGGCGCGCGATTGGCAAGCAGGCAGGTCACGGCCGTGGCATAGGCGTGGGCGGTGCCGACAGATATCCCGAAGCCGGCGGCGACGCGGGCGAGGGTGCCATGGTGGCGCAGATACACGAGAGCGACGAGCGCACGCTGGTGCGGCGGAGGCTTGCACCGCCGGTCGTCCCCGCGGGTGACGATGAGTATGGCGACTCACTCGACCAAGGCGTGCGGCAGGTTGAGTGCGGCAGGGTGGGGGACCAACGAGGTTCCTGTGCCGGTGGATTGAGACTTCGAACATCCCCATCAACGGCACGGGCGTCCTGCGCGTTGCAGCCCCGGTCCCACCCCACCAGCGTCACCCGATCGGTGGCCCGTCTGAAAAGGCTCCCTACGTTGTTCTGCGGGATGTGGTGAGCCCTTCGTATGGTTGACCCGCCCAGGGGTGCCGGGTGTGGTTCAAAAGGCTCTGCCCCAGGTGGCTTGCACTGATTGGCCGCCCGGTGCCCCACGACGACTCGGCTGCCAATTAGGAATTGCGAATGATCGCTCCGTAGGGAATCGACAGCGAGGTCGTCCGTCGGGAGGCACCCAGCACACCCCACCGCACGGAGGCATGATGGCCGCGATCTGGGCCGGCATCGACGCAGGCAAGACCCACCACCACTGCGTTGCGATCGACGAGAGCGGCCGCCGGCTGCTGTCGCGTCGCGTTGCCAACGACGAGCCCGCACTCCTCGAACTCATCACCGACGTACTGGCCCTGGGCAATGAGGTGACCTGGGGCATCGACCTGGCCGACGGCGGAGCCGCCCTGGCCATCACGCTCCTCCTCCACCACGACCAACCACTGCGCTACATCTCCGGCCGGGCCATCCACCGGGCTTCCGAGAGCTACCGCGGCGAAGGCAAGACCGACGCCAAGGACGCCGCCGTCATCGCCGATCAGGTCCGCATCCGCCGCGACCTGCACCCCTTACACGCTGGCGACGACATCGTCACCGACCTCAAGATCCTCACCGGTCGCCGAATGGATCTCGTCGCCGACCGCACCCGCACCGTCAACCGGCTCCGAGCCCAGCTGACCGGCATCTTCCCCAGCCTGGAACGAGCCCTGGACCTCACCAACAAGGGCCCGCTGACCCTGCTGACCGGCTACCAGACCCCTGCGGCCATCCGCCGGCTCGGCACCAAACGCCTCGAGACCTGGCTACGAAACCGCAAGGTCCTCCGCGCCGATCAACTCGCCGAGACCGCGGTCGAAGCGGCCGAACGCCAGCACATTGGTCTGCCCGGCGAGAAGCTGACCGCCCAGATGGTGCAGATCCTGGCGAAGGAGGTGGTTACCCTCAACCAGCAGGTCGCCGAGCTCGACAAGCTCATCGAGGCCCGATTTCGCGACCACCACCACTTCGACGCAATCACCAGCATGCCCGGCCTCGGCATCATCCTCGGGGCTGAGTTCCTGGCCGCCACCGGCGGTGACATGGCCGTCTTCGGAACACCGGACCGCCTCGCCGGCTTCGGCGGCGTCGCACCGGTCCCGCGCGACTCCGGCAAGATCAGCGGAAACCTACGGCGGCCGCAACGCTACAACCGACGGCTCCAGCGCGTCTTCTACGCCTCCGCGCTCTTCAGCATCCGACGGTCTGAGGAATCCCGCCGGTTCTACGAACGCAAACGCGCCGAAGGTAAGCGCCACACCCAAGCCGTCCTTGCCCTCGCCCGCCGCCGTGTCAACGTCCTCTGGGCCCTCCTCCGCGATGGACGGTGCTACGAACTCACACCACCGGCAGCCCTCGCCGCTTGACAGACCACATTAGGAATCAGTGGCCGGAGCCGTAGTAGCCGCCCAACTGGTCGCGGTATGCGGGATCGCCCAGGTGCTTTTTCTTGTCGAACTCCGGCGAAGCCTTGATCTCTTCCTTTGTGCGCGACACGTAGACCTTCTTGGCCTGGTTGTCGACACTGGTGATGGTGCCGGCGGGCAGCATCACTTCCCTGCCGAAGATCCAGACACCGGTGTCGACGACGATGTACTGGGAGCCGACCTCGTTTGAATACTTGTCGACCTTCCCTATGGGGCCGTCTGTTGCCTCGACGTGGTACCCAGCCAGGTCATCATCGCGGGTGTGGCCACTGGTCGGAACATAGGCCCACATGCTCTCACTCATAGGTACTCCTTATCCGGCGGACGTGCAGATGCCGGGAACTCGGCTCCAGCTCCGGGAATGCGTGCGCATGTCACTGCGGCTCCCCTGGCACAGGCACAGGGCTGATCCCTGTCGATCCCCACCTACCCTGCATCCCTCGCGTCATGACGAGCGTCATCAGAAGGGAACCAGCATCGGGGCCGCTGTTGGTTCGTCCCGGCGGCGCTGCCCCCGTTGTGCATCGAGATTGTTTAGGGAACGGCAGCGGGGCAATGCGCATAGACGTCCTTCGGTGCCAACACCTAGGAGTGAAAAGTAGTGGCAGCAGAGGAAGCGAATCCCACGGTCGAGCGGCTCAAGGGGAAGCTGAAGGAGGCTGCCGGCCGGGCCGTCGGCAACGAGCGCATGACTGGCAGCGGCCGCGCCGAGCAGGCGAAGAGCGACGTGCGCCAGGCCATGCAGAAGATCAGGGACGCAACCAAGCGGTGACGTCCTCGTGTTTGTGGCCGGCGGCCCGCTTTTGAGCGGGCCGCCGCTCTTCGGTGTCTCGAAGTCCGCAGCCGACCGCATCGTCAGGCAGGTCGGGCCTCTTCTCGCGTTCCGGGCACGTAAGCGGTTTCGCAAGGACGCCGTGCTCATCGTGGACGGCGCTCTGGTTCCCACCCGCGACCACACGATGGCGGAGCGGTCCAAGAACTACCGATACTCGACGAATCACCAGGTCGTCATCGACGCCGACACCCAACTGGTGATCGTGGTCGGCCGGCCACTGCCGGGAAACCGCAACGACCGCAAGGCATGGGAGCTGTCCGGCGCCAAGCACACCGTCGGGAACACCACAGTGATCGCCGACGGAGGCTATCGAGGTACCGGGCTCGTCATCCCACACCGCCGCGACTCTGGGCAGAGCGAACTGCCTGCCTGGAAAGAAGAAAACAACACCTCACACCGCAAGGTCCGCGCTCGGGTCGAGCACGCCTTCGCCCGGATGAAGTCCTGGAAGATCCTGCGCGACTGCCGCCTCAAGGGCGAGGGCGTGCACCACGCGATGCTCGGCATCGCCCATCTGCACAACCTTGCGCGCCGCGACTGACCGCACCCGGCCGAAGCACTGCCCGGCCAGGATTCGGCGGGCAGGAGCTGGACCAGGCCGACCCGGTTCTCCTCGTCCACACTTGGTGTGCGTGGCGCGGACCCTCCAGCGGCCGGCGGGCAGCGGGACCGATGCCTCGACGGGCATCCCACCGCCGGGGTACTCGATGCCCAAGTCGGAACCCGCTTCGGCGGAGTCCATGAGCACCGCCGGACCGTCCGACACCCAGGTGTCACACTCCTCCCACACCGTGGCCGGGTCTGCGAGGACAGTGTCTGCCGCGGCGCTCAGTCCGGCCTCGGAGCCGGCGGCAAGCCACCGCAGGAACGCTCGGCGCTCGGGCAGATAGCAGCTGGTGGCCGGCTCGTCCGCCAGCACCAGTGCCTGCGCGCCGTTCTCGCCAACGGGGACCACACCGGCCAGATCGTCCACCGCGCAGGCCCGGTCGTAGTCGTCTGGAGCGGTGGCGTCTCCCGCCATGACACCGCTCTCCATGCACCCGCCCCAGGAGGCCAGGGCGGAGACGGGGACGACGATCAGAGGGCCGCCCATCGACTCCACCCAGACGAGGGAGGGGCGGGAGACATCGTCTGTGGTGGATGAAGAGATGATCATGCAGTCAGTGTGCCCTCGCCCGCTGACAACGTCCGCGCGCTCATGGGAATCCAGCACGGGGAAAGGCTCAGCGCCTGTGGCAAGCAGCAGTTACGGGACAGCCTTCTGCAACACGCTTTAGAGTTCATCTCATTTGGCAGGGTCGGTAGGCTGCGGTCTGTAGTGGGGATTGTTGAGCGGCTGGTGCCGGACGAGTTGTGGGAGCTGTTCCAGCGGGTGGTGCCGGAGGCGCCGCCTCGGCCCCAGGGTGGTGGCCGGCGTCGGCATGGTGACCGAGAGGTCCTGGCGGCGATCGTGTTCGTGGCCACGTCGGGCTGCACGTGGCAACAACTGCCGACAGCGTCTTTCGGGCTGCCAGGGGCAACAGCCCATCGGCGATTCAGCGAGTGGTCGAGGGCGCGGGTGTGGGCCAAACTCCACCGCGTGGTGCTCGACGAGCTCGGTGCCCGCGGCGAGCTGGACTGGTCCCGCTGCGCGATCGACTCGGTGAACATGCGGGCCTTGAAAAAGGGGGACCTGACGGGTCCGAATCCTCTGGACCGGGGCAAGTACGGCTCGAAGATTCACTTGATCACTGAGCGGACCGGTCCGCCCATCTCTGTTGGGATCTCGGCGGCGAACCTTCACGACAGTCAGGCCCTGATCCCGCTGGTGAAGGGCATACCGCCGATCCGGTCCCGCCGCGGGCCCCGGCGGCGCAAGCCGGGCAAGCTTCACGCCGACAAGGGCTACGATTACTCCCACCTGCGGCGATGGTTACGCGAGCGTGGCATCACCCACCGCATCGCCCGCAAAGGCGTCGAGTCCTCGCAGCGGCTGGGCCGTCATCGCTGGACCATCGAACGCACCATGGCCTGGCTCGCCGGCTGCCGGCGCCTCCACCGACGCTACGAACGCAAAGCCGACCACTTTCTCGCCTTCACCAGCATCGCCTGCGCTCTCATCTGCTACCGCAGGCTCGCAGGATGAGATGGCCTCTGAGTATGCGTACTCAGGTGCACAAAGCGCTGGGAGTGGAACCGTGGCTGTGTGGACGCTTACTTACATGCGCCAGGCCGCACCCTGTTACCGCCGATCATTACCGGAATGGTCCTTCTCGTCATCCTCGCGATCCTTCGCGGCGTTGGCTGGCTCCTCTCCTCCAACCACCACTGCAAGGGCCGGAACAACGCCGCGGACTACAACACGCCGGGTGAGGCGATTGCCGCCGGGCTCGCCCACGTCGGTGAGGACGTGTATCGCTGGACCGGGCCGGCGGCGGTCGTGGTCTTTGCCGGCATGTGTGGGTGGGCAACGATCGCCTTCGTGGCCGGCCGACGAGGCTGAATCGTCGAGGGGGCGCCTTGCCGATCCTTGACCGAGTGTGCTTTGACCTGTGCCTGACGACAGGAGTACTGCAGATGCGGAAAACGAACAAGCGGAGGGTGTCGGCCTTATTGGCCGTGGTCCTGACGGGGGCCCTCTCGGCCTGTGGTGAGCAGGAGCCCGATCCGGAGCGGGTTGCGTCCTGGAGGGAGGACTACTGCTCGGACCTGTCGGCTTGGCAGCGGATCGTCCATGACCCGCCCGAGAAGGGCTACGGTAACGAGCCCGTACTCACCGCCGCGGCGGTGATCTCCGCAGCGAAGGTCATCGACCGCGAGCATCTCGACCACGCGGGCAGCCACATCCTCTACGACACGTCCCAGGCGGTCTCGCACAACGATCAGGACGCGGAGAAGCGAGTGTCGGAGTACTGCGCTGCGGTGGGCTTCGAGACGCTGATGAAGTACCTCTAGGACGAATTGAGGATACGAGCCGCGAAGGAAGGCAAAGGACGCATAGCCGCCACGTGCTGCGCCTCAGAGTTTCCTTCGGTAAACGTGGCCTTCGACGATGCCTGGGCTGTGGGGCACAGTTGGGCCCGCCGTCACCGCGTCGAAGTCCTGCCGCAGGGTGGCCGCTTCAGCATGAGCTTGCAGGAGTGACGGCGACAGGGCTCGGCACCTGGCTTCCGGGACGGGACAGGGTGAAGAGAAAGCACTGCTCGACCGTTTGGGCGGTATCGGTCAGGAGAGCGGAGACGGTGGTGGCGCGTTCGTCGTGTGTCACCTTCCTCACGGTCAGCCGGCCCAGGGGCCTTGTCCGGTCGAGGACGCCCTGGGCCTGCGTAACGGTCGTGAGGTCGTTGTCCGAGTGTTCCAGGACCCGCCCTGCCTCGCGGGCCAGCGCGTCGATCTCCCGGCCGGGCAGGCAGGCGGCGGTCTCCCGCGTGGCGACGCTGACGCGCCAGGCACGATCCGGGCCGAGGGTGTACGTGAAGATGCCACACGAGGTGATCCGGTCGGGGTTGCTGCCCAGAATGCTGGCTCTCTCGTAGACGATCGCCTTCTCGACCACCGCGGTGAACCCCTTGCGAGCCGCATCGTAGGTGATGACAGGTGCCTCGGTGCGCTTCCAGATGAGGGTGGTGAGCGCGGCGGGGTCAGTGGTGGCGCTCGCGCGGAGCGCCCCGGCCGACTCCCGGGCCGTGCGGTCGATGAGGTCGCGGAGCTCGGTTTCGGCCGCCGCCCGGTTCTTCTCAGTGGTGCTGCTGGTGCTCCACAGGGCGTACCCGACCACGGCCACGAGACTTACGCCAACCACGATCAGCAGAACTAAAGAGACCAGGCAGCCACCAGTTATGAAGCGCTCGATCCGCTTCTTGACCGGCGTGCCGCCGACGGGGCCAGGTGAGGTCATGGCCCGAGTCTCCTATGAAGTCGTCGCATTGTTTCGCCGATTGAGCCCGACGGGTTGCGAACGGTGAGGCGATCTGGCCAAGCGAGCTGCCCAGGGAGGAGCGCGCGGCACAGGCGAATGAACTGGTTTGCCACGTTTTGGTCTCTTCTCAGCAATCGGGCGGGATCCAGTCCGGCAGCGGGCAAAGCTGAGGCGATTCGATGGAGCAGCTCCCACGGGCCGTCGGGCACCAGACGCTCAACGTTGCCCGCCACGACCTACAGCCCAATGCGCCGCCAATTGAGATGACTTCTTATGACATGGACGAGGGCCAGGAGCAGCGCCCATTCCTCCGCCTCCGCCTCGATCCGCAGCACGATGTCATGGTGGTCGAACCAGGGGCTCTCCTGCTGGGTGCAGCGCAGGCGCCGGCCCTGACGGCGGGCGTCCGCGGCGTCCTGGGGTGCGGCGAAGCCGCGCGCCGTGGTGTTCATGACCGAATCGCGGGCGACGCCCTTCTTCCGCTCCACCTGGATCCGGGGCCGCACGCCCGTGGTCACGTCCCCTGTGGGGGTGGTGAGGTCGGACAGCAGCGGATCGGCCGGTGGAAGCATCAGCTCCGTGCCGAAAGCGGGGTCGAGGAGATCGCGCATCCGCCAGTACGCGGCGGACGGGTGGCTGGGCAGGCTTGGCAGAGCCCTGGCCTGTCCAGTCGGCCACGTCAGCAGCTTGGTCTTTGGCCGCCGGAGCGAGAGCTCTCGGCCGATGAGGTGGTCGATCAGGCCTTGGCCTGTCGGACAATGCCGTGGTGACACACGCCCTCAGACGCGAAGTCATAGGAGGGGCTGCGATGCACCCCTCCCACCGTCGCGGCGACAGCCGCAGTCACAGCCGGGCATCCCCACCCCGCATCGATTCGGCGGGGAAAACCCCGGGTCAGCGGCGTGCAGGGTTCCTGCGCGGGGTGATTCGGGCGTTGGGGAGGGCGGGGGCCGGGAGGCGGTCGCCGGGGTAGTCGGCGACCTCGCCGAAGCGGGCGGAGGCCTTCTCCCACTCCTCGCGGGCCTCGGCGATGTCCTCGTGGCTGCGGCCGATGAAGTTCCACCACATGACGATCTCCTCCTCGAACGGCGTTCCGCCGAGGAGGACCGCGCGGGCGGGGGTGTCCGACTCGTTGGTCAGGGTGAGCGTCCCGGCCCCGGTGGGGGCGTATCCCAGTTCGGCCGGGCGCAGAAGCGTTCCGCCCATGCGGACCTCCCCGGTGTCGACGAGCAGGCCGTGCTCGAAGCCGGGATCGACGGGGAGGGTGACGGTCGCGCCCGGGTCGACGAGGAGTTCGGCGCCGAGCAGCGGGGTGAAGGTCCGTACCGGGGAGGTCGAGCCGGCGAGCGAACCGAGGAACACCCGGATGTCCGCGCCGTCGACGCGGACCGTCCCCGGGGCGTGGTGCTGGAAGTCCCGGGCGGTGTTCCGGTGCTCCTCGGGGAGGGCCACCCACAGCTGGACGCCGTGCAGGACGGTGGTGCGGGGGGTGGAGACCTCGGTGTGGCTGATGCCGTACCCGCCGGTCATGAGGTTCAGCTCCCCGGGCCGTACGTACGCGTGGCTGCCGAGGCTGTCGCGGTGCTCGATCTCGCCGCTGAACAGCCAGCTCACGGTCTGCAGTCCGATGTGCGGGTGCGGGGCGACGTCCATGCCGCCGGACTCGGCGACGTCGTCGGGGCCGTAGTGGTCGGCGAAGCACCAGGCGCCGATCAGCGTCCGCGCGCGCTGCGGGAGCGTGCGCCGTACGGTCATCGCCCGGGGGCCGCCCAGCGGGACGTCCCGTGCGGTCAGGACCTCGATCTCCGCGATGCTCATGCCGACCCCTCCAATGATAGTTCCATTTTCAACAATCATGGACGATGATAGCCCCTGCGACGGTGACACGCACCGTTCGCGGACGAGGCCGGCACGGCCCGGAAGGAGCGCACGGTGAGCGACACGGCAGGAGCCCCGGCGGACCAGCGGATCTACGTCGACAAGCAGAGTCCCAAGGCCTACCACGCGCTGGTCCAGACGGCGGACGCCGTGCGCGCGACGGCCGCCGAGGCGGGGCTCGACCGCGTCCTGGTGGAGCTGGTCAACCTCCGCGTGTCCCAGCTCAACGGCTGCGCGTACTGCCTCGACGTGCACACCAGGGCCGCCCTGCGCGCGGGCGAGACGACCCGCCGTCTGGGCGTGCTCGCCGCCTGGCGCGACACCGAGCTCTTCACGGACCGGGAGCGCGCCGCCCTGGCCCTCGCGGAGGCCACCACCTTCCCCTCCGACTCCCTCGCCCAGGAGCGCGCCTACGACAGCGCCCACCGGTCGCTGAGCGACGAGGAGATCTCGGCGGTGATCTGGGTCGCGATCACGATCAACGCCTTCAACCGGGTCTCGATCCTGAGCAAGCACCCCGTACGGGAGAACCCCGCCGCGCTCTGATCCGGGGGCGGGGACGGCGAAGGTCCGGTGCCGTCGGGGCACCGGACCTTCGGAGGGTTCGTTCGGTCGTGTCGGTCGGTCAGGCGGAGACGGGAAGCAGCCCGGTCACCGGCGCCGCCTGGTCGGTGAGCTGGTGCAGCTGCCCCAGCTCGTTCAGCCGGTCGAGGCCCTTCAGCTGGCCGGCGACACCCGGGAACCGCCCGCGGGACTCCTCGGGGATGCCGGTCATGGTGAGCGCGTCGAGCTCGCTGATCGGGTTGATCTTGGGCCCCAGCGGTCCGGTGGCTTCGGCGGCGGTCGCTGCGGACGCCGCGGAGGCGCCGAGGCACGAGAAGGCGGCGGCGACGGCGAGGATCGAGGAGATGCGTCGTGTTGAGGTCACACCCTCACAACGGGCCGGCCCGCCACGGGTCACGGCCCGCCCCCGCTCTCGCCGTTCTCACCGTCCGAACGGGGGTCCCTCCGCGCCGTGGCTCAAGGGGTCGTGCGGACGGGGAAGCTGAAGGTGTGTCCGCTCTCCTTGAGCCACGGCAGCACCTGCCGCAGGGCCGCGACGGTCTGGGCGCGGTCGCCGCCGCCGTCGTGGAAGAGGATCGTCGGCCCGTTCGACAGCTCGTTCTTGACGGTGTTGACGATCGAGGCCGTACCCGGCTGCTCGAAGTCCTTCGTGTCCACGTTCCAGCCGAGCGGCCGCATCCCCGCGGCGGCGGCGAGCCGCCGGCTGTCCGGCGTGAACGCCCCGCCCGGAGCCCGGTAGTACTCGACCGTCGCTCCCCCGGCGGCGTCCTCGATCATCTTCTTCGCCTCGAAGATCTGCTGCTTCTGGTACGCGACGGACTTCTTGTCCATCGTCGTGTCGTGGGACACGGTGTGGTCGCAGAGCTTGTGGCCCTCCGCCACGACCCTCTTGACGAGGTCGGGGTGGTCCTTGGCCATCGGGCCGACCATGCAGAACACGGCCTTGACGCCGTTCTCCTTGAGGATGTCCAGCATCTGCGGCGTCCAGCGCGGGTCGGGTCCGTCGTCGATGGTGATGTTCACCGCCGAACCCCCCGCCTCGGCCGCGTGCGCGATGCTCTCGGGCACCTTCTGCGGCCGCACCTGTGCCGGCTGCCCGGGCTTACCGGCGGGCCCCTGCGAGGCCGGCGCGCCCCCCATCTTCGCGGCGGCCTCGTTGTCCATCAGCGCCGCCGCGCCCCATACCGCCAGGCTCAGTCCTACCGCCGAAGCCACCACGGCTATGTGCGCGGTGTACTTGCCCTGCCCCATGGAAATCCCCCACTCCCCGTGTTCCGATCATCTCCCTGGTGAGAGGACGGTACGAGGAGCCACAAGGTTTCACCGAATCCCGACCAACTGGCGGGACGCGCGGACGGCCGGACCGCGCGGGGCGCTGACCGCCGCTCAGCTCGCGGCGAGCGGAAGGTGGTAGAGCGCGAACGCCCGGCCGATGACGGGCTGGGCCACGTTGCGCACGCGTACCCCGCCGGCCGTCATGCCGTGTTCGGTGCCGAGATGGGCGTGGCCGTGCACGGCGAGGTCGGCACCGGCCTCGTCGATGGCCTCGGCGAGGAGGTAACTGCCGAGGAAGGGATAGATCTCGACCGGTTCGCCGGCGAGCGTGTCGGGGACGGGCGCGAAGTGGGTGAGGGCGATCCTGGCCGCGCAGCCGTCGGCCGACATGTCGGCCAGCGCCCGGTACAGGCCCTCGGCGCTGCGACGGGCGCTGCGGACGAAGTCCTTCATCTCCCGCTCCCCGAACTCCCCGGCGCTGCGGCCCGCGAAGCCCCCGCAGAAGCCCTTCGCCCCGGCGACGCCGACCTTGCGGCCCGCCACGGGCAGGACCACCCGGTCCCCCTCCAGGACCGCGACCCCGGCCTCGGTGAGGACCCGGGTGACCTCGGCCTCCCGCTCCGAGTGGTAGTCGTGGTTGCCGAGCACGGCGACGACGGGGACGCCGAGGTCGCGCACCTCCTCCGCGACCACCTCCGCCTCCGGGACGGTGCCGTGCCGGGTGAGGTCGCCGGCGAGGAGGAGCACGTCCGCGCAGTCCGGCAGGGTCTCGAAGGAGGGGCGCAGCAGGCCCCGGCAGTCCGGGCTCAGGTGGATGTCGCCCACGGCGGCCACCCGGACGACGGCTCCGTTCCGCTCGGCGCCGGGGGTCACGACAGTTCCTCGGGACGGTCGGGAGGGTCGGTGCGGGCGACCAGGAGGTCCGCGTGGACGGGGATGCCGGCCAGCTCGGTGCCGGCGAGGCGGAGGATCTCGTCGCGGCGGTCGGCCGTGGGGAGGGTGCCCGTCAGGAGGATGGCCGCGCCGCGCACCTCGACGCGGACGCCGAGTTCGGCCACGTCCTCGCGCGCGAGGCGCTCCCTGAACCGGGCGATCCGGTACTCGCTCTCGCCGCTGTTCATCGTCGTCCTCCGTGCTGGTTCCGCGACAGCGCCTTGCGTCGCAGCCGGTAGGGGGTGACGTACCAGCAGAGCGCGAACCACAGCATCACGGCGCCGACGACGATCCCGGCGGCCAGCGCGCCGCCGAGGACCACGTTCAGGATGAGCATGAGGGTGCAGGCGACGGTCAGGGCGAGGAGGACCATGCCGCAGACCATGAGCCGCCCGGCGGCGGTCACGACCTCCTCCTTCAGCCGCAGCCCGGAGAGACAGCGGTGGAGGGAGACCGGGGCGATCAGGGCGGCGGTCGAGGAGGCGGCGAGGACGATGGTGGCGACGTACAGTCCGCGGTCGAAGCCGTCCAGTTCGCGGAAGCGGGCCGTGAAGGCGATGCTGAGCAGGAAGCCGAACAGGACCTGCACGCCGGTCTGGGCGACCCGCGTCTCCTGGAGGACCTCCTGCCACCGTCTGTTGACCCGGTCCCGGGCGTCTTCCGGCTGACGTGACACCTGGGGCCGGTGCGCCGTCTCCTCCTCCACGATGCGCCACTCGGCCTCCGTCAGGCGTCTCGTCACGGTCATGACGTCCTCCTCGGCTCGGCACGTCCGCCCCGTTCTGCGAGGTGCGGTGCCCGGAGCACGGCCGCGCAAACCTTCCGGTCAGACCGGCCGGAGAGCGATCCGGAAGCCGCTGCGCGGTGCGGTGGGGACCCGCCGCAGGGGGATCCGCAGGTCCTGCGGGGGCACCGTCCACTCCTGCCGGGCCAGGGCGCCCGACAGGGCCGCGAGGACGGCGACGGTGACGTCCTCGCCGGGGCAGCGGTGGCCGGTACGGGCGTCACCGCCGCCCTGCGGGATCAGACCGTCCGGGTCCGGGGGCCGGGAGAGGAAGCGCTCGGGGTCGAACCGGTACGGGTCCGGCCAGAGGGCCGGGTCGTGGTTCTGGCCGTACACGTCGAGCAGGACCAGCGCGCCCTCCGGGATCCGCTCCCCGCGCCACTCCAGGTCACGGGCGCCGAGGCCGCCGACGAACGGCACGAAGGGGTAGAAGCGGCGGACCTCGTGGGCGAAGGCCGTCGCGTAGGCGCCGGAGCCGTCCTCGCGCAGACGCTCCCGGGTCCCGGGCCACCGGTGCAGCGCGTGTCCGGCGAACGCCACGAACCAGGCGATGGCGATCGCCGGGCGGGCGATGTTCAGGAGCTCCACGGCGGCGGTGTGGAGGTCGAGCGGAGCTCCGTCGGGCCCGCGGTGCCGGACGAACGCCCCGAACGGCGTCTCCTCGGCGGGCAGCGCCGTCGCCCGCGCCTTCCCGACCGCGTCCGCGAGGACCTCCTCCTGGCGGGAGCGTGCGCGGCGGGCCCGCAGGTGGCGCGGGCCGGGGGTGGCGAAGCCGTCGACCATGGCGACGCAGTCCCGTGCCAGGCCGCGGATCCGGGTGTCGTCGTACGGCAGCCCGGCCCAGTCGCGGACGGCCCGCGCGAGCACGAGCGCCGCCTCGTCGAAGAGCACGACCTCGCGCGGGGCGGGGGCGGCGAACGCCGTCCGCCAGGCGGCCCCGGCGTGCTCGGCGAGGGAGGCGACGGCCGCCGGATCGGTCAGCCGGGCGACGAAGAGCGCCTTGCGGGCGCGGTGGTCGGCGCCGTCCAGGGTGTGGACGGCGCCCCGGCCGAAGAGCGTGTCGAGCACCGGTCCCGGCAGGGCTCCGGTGCGGCGCACATGGCTCTCGTCGTAGAAGAAGCGCACCGCCTCGGGCCCGTGCAGGGCGACGGCGGTCCGGCCGAGCAGCCGGGTCCGGACGGCCTCGCCGTTCCCCGCCCGGCGGCGCGCGTCGGGCAGCCAGGCGTACCCCTGGAGCAGCAGAGCGGCTGTGCGGTCCTCCGTCAGGTCCTCGATCAGTCGGATCATGACCCGTCCGGTACCCCCGTCGGAGCGGGGGCACGCGCGCGTACGGCCGAGTGGCGGCACGCGCGCGTGCGGTCGGCGGGAGGCCGCGCGCCCGTCCCGGCGGGTGGAGCCACACGGGCGTCCCGGCGGGCAGGCCCCCGCACCCGCGTGCGTACGCGGACCTCGGGGGCGGTGAACTCCTCGTTCCGGGCGGCCCTCGCGTCCGCGTGCGTACGCGAGGAGGTTCAGCCCCCCAGGGAGCGGGTGGCCGGGCCTTGGAGGAGCGTGCCGTCGGAGGCGAAGCGCGAGCCGTGGCAGGGGCACTCCCAGGTCTGCTCGGCCTCGTCGAAGCCGAGTTCGCAGCCCATGTGGGTGCAGCGCCGGCCGGTCCGCAGGCCGTTCGCGAAGCGGCGGGCCACGGTGGCCTGCCGGCGGACGACCCCGGGCAGTTCGCGGGCGGGCAGCCGGCGGCGCGGGTCGAAGAGCTCCGTCCAGGGCGGGCGCGGGCCGCCCGTCAGATGCGCGCCGAGGAGACGGCCCGCGGCGACGCCGTTGCTGAGGCCCCAGCCGCCGAATCCGGTGGCGACGTACACGTGCTGGGTGTCGGGGTGTTCATGGCCGACGCACGGCAGTCCGTCGGTGGTGTGGACGTCCTGGGCCGCCCACCGGTGGACCGTCGGCGCCTCGGCGAAGCCCGGCAGCCGGGCGCGCGCCCAGGCCTCCAGGCGCTCGTACCGGCCGCTCACACCCCCGGCCCCGGGGGCGAACGGTTCGCCCGCGACGATCAGCAGCCGCCGCCCCTCGCCGAGCGGGGCGGTCCGCACCGACCGGGTGCCGTGCTCGTGGGTCAGGTACATGCCGTACGGCGCGTGGCGCTCCGCCACGGGGGCCGCGACGACCAGCTCGCGGCGGACGGAGAGCCGGATGAGGAGGGTGGTGTGGCAGCGCAGCGGGAAGTGGGTGGCGAGGACGACGTCCCGGGCGTGGACCGTGCCGCCGCCCTCCAGGGCGAGGCGGCAGTCGGCGCCCTCCCGCAGGCCGGTGACCCGGGTGCCCTCGTGGAGACGGCCGCCGAGCGCGACCAGGTCGTCCGCCAGGGCCAGCAGGAAGCGGCGGGGGTGGAACTGCACCTGGTCCTCGACCCGGACGGCCGCCGCGACCGGGTACGGCAGCTCCGTGCCGGTCACCGCCGTGGCCCGCAGGCCCGCCGCGGCGGCGGCCGCCGCCTCCGCCCGGATCGTCCCGGCGCGTGTCTCGTCGAGGGTGTACGTGTACGCCGGCCGGTGCTCGACCTCCGCGTCGACGCCCCGCTCCCCGCAGAAGCGCAGCACCTCTCGCAGGGCGTCCTCCTGGGCCTCGGCGTACGCCGCGGCCGCCGCCTCTCCCCGGCCCGCGCGCAGGCGCTCGTAGCACAGCCCGTGCAGGGAGGTCAGCTTGCCGGTGGTGTGTCCGGTGACCCCGGCCGCGATCCGGCCCGCTTCGAGGACGACGACCTCGCGCCCGGCGCGGGCCAGCTCGCGGGCGGTGCACAGTCCGGCGACCCCGGCTCCCACCACGACCGCGTCGGCGGCGAGGTCGCCCTCCAGGGGCGGTCGGACGGCGGCGGGCGGCGCCGACTCCATCCAGTACGAACTCGCGGACATGATGGCTCCTCTCGGCCGCCGGCCCGTGGGGCGACTACCCGGGGGCGGCGTCCCCAGTCGGGCGGGCGCCCGACTGCCGGGAGAGGCAGGACGCCCCCTACGACGGCACAGTGGAGGGATGCGGCTCAGGACGAGCGATCCGGACCGGCCGGGCTGGCGGCGGGTCCGCCACGGCCGGGGTTTCCGCTACCTGGACGCCGACGGCGCGCTCCTGAGCCCGGAGGACCGGGCCAGGGTCGTCGCGCTCGTCATCCCCCCGGCGTGGCGGGACGTCTGGATCTGCCCCTGGCCGAACGGGCACATCCAGGCCATCGGCACGGACGCCGCGGGCCGCCGGCAGTACCTGTACCACCAGGATTTCCGGCGCCGGCAGGAGGAGGCGAAGCACGCGCACGTGCGGCAGGTCGCCCGCAGCCTCCCCCGGCTGCGCCGGGCCGTCGCACGCGATCTGGAGCGGCGCGGCCTGTGCCGGGAGCGGGTGCTGGCCTGCGCGGTGCGCCTCCTCGACCTCGGCTTCTTCCGGATCGGGGGCGAGCGGTACCGGCGGGACAACTCCTCGTACGGACTCACGACCCTGCTCCGCGAGCACGCGCGCTGCGCGGGCGGGGAGGTCTGCCTCGGCTATCCGGCGAAGTCGGGCCGTCGGCAGACCCGGGCCCTGGTGGACGAGCCCGCGTACGAGGTCGTCCGCGCGCTGCTGCGGCGGCGGGGCGGGGGCGAGCGGCTGTTCGTGTACTGGGAGGGGCGGGCGTGGCACGAGGTCCACGCGGAGGACCTCAACGCGTATCTGCGGAAGCACTCCGGGAGCGACATCACCGCCAAGGACTTCCGGACCTGGCACGCGACGGTCCTCGCCGCCGTCGCGCTCGCCGTCTCGGCGCCGGTGGCGGACGGCTCGCGCGTGGCGCGGGCGAAGGCGGAGCGGCGGGCGGTCCAGGAGGTCAGCGGCTACCTCGGCAACACGCCTGCGGTCTGCCGCGCCTCGTACATCGACCCGCTCGTCGTCGAACGCTTCGAGGAGGGCGTCACCATCGCCCCGGTGCTGGGACGGCTGGGCGAGGACGGCGGCTTCGGACACCCGGCCACACGGGGCGCGGTGGAACGGGCGGTCCTGCACCTGGTCGACTGAGACGCTCCGCCGGCCGGGGCGTACGGGGGGTGCTCCACTGGCCGGGGCGTAGGGGGGTGGCGTTCCCCGGGCCGCGCGGGGGCAGAGCTCGCCGGACCGCGCGAGGGCGGTGCTCGCCGGACCGTGCGGGGGCGGTGCCCACCGGGGCGTGCGGAGGCAACCCCCACCAAGCCGCGCGAGAGCAAAGCTCGCCGGACCGTGCGGAGGCGGCACTCGCCAGGCCGCGCGAGAGCGGCGCTTGCCAAGGAGTGCGGAGGCGGCGTCGCCCCTTCTGTCGTCGGGGGCGGCGCCGTCTGCTCCGCCGGGTGGGTCAGGTGTTCCAGCGCAGGACCGCGCCGAGGCCGCCGGCCGGGCCTGCCGTCTCCTCGGGGACCACGAGGACCTCGGAGTCCCCGGCCACGCAGGCGCGCAGCAACGCGTCGTCGGCGCGCGCCTCCTTCGGCCGGCCGAACCCCCAGTTCTTGGCCTCGGTACGGCCCAGGGCGATGTCGTACGCGCCGGGGCCGACCCAGACCGCGCGGCCCGCGTCGGCGGCGTCGAGCCCGAGCAGCAGGGTGGCGACCCGGTGCTCGCGCACGGCCTCCAGTACCGCCGGAACGCCTTCGGCGGCCGGGCCGGGGCCGGCGTCCACGGTTCCCTCACGGTGCTCGCCGGGCCGTCCCCGTCCTCTGCGGAAGTCGTCGAGGGCGCTGCGGACGCGTTCCCGCGCGTACCGTGCGCGGGCGTCCTCGATCTCGCGGTCGAGGGCCTCGGTGGACACGCCGGACGCCCGGCTGCCGTGCTCGACCTCGACGGTGTAGCTCCGCAACCGCTGCGGAAGCCGGTCCCGCACGGCCTTCCGCTCGCGGGCGTCCCCCGCGAGGACCAGGAGGGTCCCGCCGTCCTGCGGGCAGCGCCGGACGAGCTCGGCGGCGATGATGTCGGCCGTCTCCTCCCAGGCGTTCTCGACCTTGTTGTTGTAGTGCCATTCGTACCGGTCGGCGGGGAGGCCGCGGTGGCCGCGGCCCTGCCACGTCTTCCCCTCGGTGCGACCCATGTCCTCCATGCCGAAAGGGCCGCGCAGTTCCAGGTCGGCGCCGGTGCGGTCGATGAGGGCCACCTGACAGGCCGGTTCGTCGCCCCGCAGGTACAGGAGCGGCGCCATGTGCGGGAGGTTCGACCAGGTCGCCTCGACGCCGGGCGGCGGCGTCGTCAGGGGGAGGTCGAGCACGATCTCCCCGGCCGTGGCGAAGAGGGCCCGCCCGGGAGGCGATCCGGAGGTCGGCTCGGTGCGGAGGCGTTCGGCGACCGCACGGACGGTGGCCGGATCCGCACCCTCGTCGACGAGCTGCCGGGCGACGGCGCGGTCACGCAGTTTCTGGATCTGCGCCGCGTCCTCCGTGTCCCGGCTCGTCTCGACGAAGACGGAGGCCCAGGGGCCGGGGCGTTCCAGGAGTGGTTTGAGGAAGTCGAGGTCCATGGTGTCCCCAAGGGGGTGGGAAGCGGTCACGGGAGGGGCGGTCAGCTGTCGCTGCCGCGTTCCCTGTCCTGTTCGGTGGGCTCGTCGACAGGCGGCTCGGGGTCGCGCCACTCCTCCACGCGGGTGGGGCGTACGGGCTCCTCTGCGGCTGCTGCCCACCGCCCCGGCGGGCAAACGGCGCGGTACGGACCGGCGGGCGGCCCGGGTGATCACGCTCCTTCGTCGTCCGGAAGGCGCTCGCCCTCCGCCTGGGAGGGGGTGGTCTGCCCCCGCACGTCGTCCGTGTCCTGCCGTCCCCGCTCGTGGCGGGAACGGCCGCCGTCGGGCCGCTCGGAGGGCGGGTGCACCGGGTCGTCGGCGGGGTGCTCCCTCAGCTCCTTCTCGGTCAGGCGCGCGTCCGCGGGCTCGTTCGTACGCTCATTCATCGACTTCCTCCTCGGTCCCCTCCGCCCCGGTCTCCACGTGGACGGCGGCCTCCTCCGCGGGTACGGCGCCGTCGGCGGCGGGTGGCCGTGCCTCGGGCACCTCCTGGGCCAGCCGTTCGTCGAGCGGCTCGCCCTCCTGCTGCTCCCGCTGGGTGGTGCCGTGCCGGTCGATGCCCCTGGGGTGCTCCGGAGGGGAGTAGCCGGGGGCGGCCGGGTCGTCGAGCGGGTCCGTGACGAGCGCGTTCTCGGGGTCGAGTTCGCCGCTCGGGCGGTTGCCCGCGTCGGAGTGGGTGGGCTGGTACACGTCGTCGCCGCGGGCCGCCTGCGGGTCGGGCTCGTTGCGGGCCATGGAGGATTCCTTTCGGGTGGGTCGTGCTCGGGCGGGTCGTGTCAGGCGAGTGGTGCCGAGGGGCGTGCCGGGCGGGTCGTGCCCGGTCGGTCCGGCGCGGGCTCAGCGGGCTCAGCGGGCCGCGAGGACGATCGCGTACACGAGGAAGAACAGGGCGCACGCGATGACCAGCAGCCACACGATGAGGAGCGGGCCCGTCGCCCAGCCGCGCCGGGGCGGCCGGTAGGGACCGGTGCCCGTCCCCGTCCCGGACTCGGCCGGCGGCGTCTCGCCCGCGGGGACTCCCCCTCCGGGCTCGACGCCCGGGGTGCGGCGGGGGTCCGGGTCCGGGTTGCTCGGTCCGGTCATGGTGTTCATCTCCCTACGGCTCGCCGGTGCCCGAGGGGGCGCCGTCGGCCGGGACGGTCTTGAAGGGGCTGGTGTCGAGGTGGGCGAGGAGGTCGGCCGGGCCGGCGTACACGGCGGCGGCGCCCGCCTCGGTGAGGTCGGCGCGGGGGATGCCGCCGCACAGCAGGCCGGCGCTCACCACTCCGGCGCGGCGGGCGGCCTTCATGTCCCAGACGCTGTCGCCGACGAAGACGGCCCGGTCGGCGGGGACGCCGACGAGCGAGAGGGCGTGTTCGATCGGGTCGGGGGCGGGTTTGCCCTCCTCGACGTCGTCGGAGGTGGCGGTGTCCGTGAGGGCCTCGTCGGCGTCGACGGCGCGGCGCAGGGCGCTCAGCTCCCGGTCCTTGGCCGAGGTCACGAGGACGACCTTCCATCCGTCGCCCGCGAGGGCGCGGAGCAGGTCGCCGGCCTTGTCGAAGGCCTGGAGCCGCTCGAAGAAGGTGGCGTAGAGGGTGTCGTGGGCGGTGCTGAGCCGGTCGTCGTCCGACGGGTCGCGGGAACTGCCGAGCAGGTGCTCGATGAGCTGCTCGCCGGGCAGTCCGATCGCCCGGTGCACGGCGTGCGTCGGCACCTGGTGGCCGCCCTGCCGGAACGCTTCCCACCAGGCCACCACGTGCAGGTGGTTGGTGTCCACGAGGGTTCCGTCGACGTCGAAGAGCGCGGCGCGGTCCATGGGGGCTCCCTACAGGTCGCGGAGGGCGGGCAGCAGTGTCGACTCCGCCCAGCGGAGGAAGGGCAGCTGGTGGTCGCCACCGATCTGGACGAGGGCGAGGTCGGTGAACCCCGCCTCGGCGTAGGCGCGGGCCGCCTCCACGACGGCGTCCACGTCGTCCCCGCAGGGGATGCTCTTCGCCACGTCCTCCGGGCGGGTGTGCTGGGAGGCCTGTGCGAAGCCCGCCGGCAGGGGGAGTTCGGCGTTGAGGCGCCAGCCTCCCAGCATCCAGCGGAACTGCTCGTGGGCGCGGGCGATGGCCGCGTCGCGGTCGGGGTCGTAGCAGATGGGCAGCTGTCCGAGGCGGGGCTTTCCGGCACCGCCCTCGGCGTCGAAGGCGTCGAGGAGTTCGCGCTTCGGCTCCGTGGCGACCACCAGGTCGGCGTGGCGTCCGGCGAGCGCGCAGGACCGCGGCCCGGAGACGGCGATGCCGAGGGGCGGGGGCGTGGGCGGGACGTCCCAGAGCTTGGCGTCGTCGACCTGGAAGTGGCGGCCGTGACGGGTCACGTACTCCCCGCCGAACAGGGCGCGGATGATCTCCACCGCCTCGTCCAGCATCTCGAGGCGCACGCGCGCCGACGGCCAGCCCCTGCCGACGATGTGCTCGTTGAGGTTCTCGCCCGAGCCGAGGCCCAGCCGGAAGCGGCCCTCGGACAGGAGTTGCAGGGTGGCGGCCTTCTGCGCGATCACCGCGGGGTGGTAGCGGAAGGTCGGGCAGGTCACCAGGGTCATGAGCGGGATGTCGGAGGTCGCCTGCGCCGCCGCGCCCAGCACGCTCCACGCGTACGGGGCGTGTCCCTGCTCGGGCAGCCAGGGGAAGGAGTGGTCCGAGATCACGGAGAACTCGAATCCGGCCCGTTCCGCCTCGACCACGTGCCCGACCAGCTCACGGGGGCCTGCCTGCTCGGTCATCATCGTGTACCCGATACGCATCATGTCCGGCGACTTGCCGCGACCACGGGGTCCGAAACGGGAAAGGGCCGGCTCGGAGAGCCGGCCCTTTCCACCGCGGGGCGGGAGGGGGTCGTCAGCGCATGCCCGGCTCGTCGTCCGGCGGCAGCGACCAGGACTCCGTCTCCCGGGCCGGGCTCGTCCGTCCGGGCGTCTCCACCGGCCCGGGCGGCTCCTTCATCGCGTCAGGGCCCTTCTGAGTGGACTCCATGGAGGGGTCGGTCCCCATGGACCGGTCTCCCATGGAGGGGTCGGACCCCATGGAGCGGTCTCCCATGGACCGGTCTCCCATGGAGGGGTCGGTCCCCATGGGCCGCTCCGTCCCCATGGTTCCGGCGCCCCCGGCGGGCGCGGTGCCGGCGTCCTGGGGGCGGATCCGGCCGCGCCAGCCGCCGGTCGCGTCCCCGTGCTCCTCGATGAAGCCCTTGAACCGCTTGAGGTCGCCCTTGACCCGGCGGTCGAGCACTCCCATCGCGTCGGCGGCCTTCTCCGCCATGCCCTCGGGCTCCACGTCCATCGCGAGCCGTACCCGGGTGTGCGCCTCGTCCAGCGGCTGGAAGCTGACGACGCCCATCTGCCGGACGTCGCCTCCCATGGTGCGCCAGGCGATGCGCTGGTCCGGGAGCTGGTCGACGATCTCGGTGTCGAACTCCCGCCGGACCCCGGCGATCTTGGTCTGCCAGTGACAGTGCCGGTCGTCGATCTGCCGGACGTCCTCGACGCCCTCCATGAAGCGCGGGAACTCCTCGAACTGCGTCCACTGGTCGTACACGTTCCGCAGCGGAACGTCCACATCGATCGTCTGCTCGACCTTGCTCATGCTGCGGCCTCCTTCACGTCGTCACGGCATTGCGGGCCGGGTACCGGGCCGCCGTCAGTGGGCGGCCGCCCCGAACTCGGCGTGCTGGGTACGGAGGGCGAAGTCGGGCTCCGCCCGGGGCGGTCGGCCGAGGAAGCGGCGCCGCACCTCGGCGTGCGCCTCTCTCGTCAGCGACCGGAACTCCTCGTCGCCGAGTCCCCGGCCCCGTGCCGTCCTGCTGCCCTCGGCGTTCCCTCGCACGGGGCCCGCCTCCTTCCGGCCGTACCCCCTCACTCCGCGACTGCCCGCTCCCGCGGAGCCGAATCAGCCGGAATCCGACAGCCGGCCCCGCGGGCTCGACGACGTGTGCTCAGAGGGCGTCCGCGGCGGTACGGAGGTCGGCGACGAGCCCCGCGTACATCTCCTTCCGGTCCCGCGCGCGCAGTACGGCCGAGGGGTGCACGGTCGCGAGGACCCGGGTGCCGTCCTCCGCGTCGGGCAGCGGTCTCGGTACGCCCCGGTCGGTGCCGACCCGGAAGGAGGGCCCGAGCAGGGCCCGCCCCGCGGTGGCCCCCAAGGCCACGACCAGCTCGGGCGAGACGAGCCGGAGTTCGGCCATGAGCCAGGGCCGGCAGGCGCGGGTCTCGCGCACGGTGGGCGTCTTGTGGATGCGCCGGCCCCGGGCCTCGTCGCGGGCGAACTTGAAGTGCTTGACCGCGTTGGTGACGTACAGGTCCTCCTCGTCGATCCCCGCCTCCGCCAGGGCACGGTGGAGCAGCCGTCCGGCGGGTCCCACGAAGGGGAGGCCCTCGCGGTCCTCCTGGTCGCCGGGCTGCTCGCCGACCAGCATCAGCCGCGCGTCCGGGGCGCCCCGGCCGAAGACCGTCCCGGTGGCGTCGCGGTGGAGGGGGCAGCCCCGGCACTCCGCCGCCGCCTCGCGGTGCGCCGGGAGTCCGCCGCGGCCCGGCAGATAGGGCGTGGCGTCGTACGCCTCGGGGGCGGTCCCCCGGTCGCCGGTACCGGCCATCGCGCACCTCCCGGCAGCGGGCCCGTCCGGCGGGTGCCGGAGCATGCCGCTGACGCGCGGGCGTGTGCCCGCCGGGCGCCACGCGGAAACGGCCGCGCACAGCTCCGCGCCGGAACGGCCGTGCGCGACCGGCCGCGCACGGCAGCCGGCCGCGGGCGGGGGGCGCCATGCCGGGCGGGCGCGGGCGGGGCGGCGGCATGCCGGGCCCGGAGGCGGGTAGTCGCGCGCCGAGGCGAGGAGGAGCTCGAGATGAAGATCCTGACGATGGGTGTCGAGGAAGAGTTCGTGTTGGTCGACCAGGTGACACGGGCTCCGGTCAACCGGGCGCCGGAGGTCATCCGGCGGGCGGTCGGCGAACTCGGCGGGCAGGTGCAGACCGAGTTCTTCAACGCGCAGATCGAGATCTGCACGCGGGCCACGGCGAGCCGCCGGGACCTGCGCGACGAACTCTCCTGGCTGCGTGCGACGGTGGGCGCGGCCGCGCGCGACGTGCACTGCATGCCGGTCGCCTGCGGCACTCCCGTACTGCCGCCCGAGGAGCCGCTGACGGTGACCGACACCGAGCGGTACCGGCTGATGGCCAGCCGCTTCGCCTCGCTGGTCACCCGCGCGGACGGCGTCGCGCGCGACGACGGGCTCGTCTGCGGCTGCCACGTCCACATCGGGACGCTGGACCGCGAGCGCGCCCTCGCGCTCGCCCAGCACATGCGGCCGTGGCTGCCCGTGCTCCAGGCGCTGGCGGGGAACTCGCCCTACGCCGGCCGGCACGACACCGGCTACCAGAGCTGGCGCGCCGTCGAGCACGCGCGGTGGCCGACCGTCGGCCCGACCCCGGTCCTCGACGAGCCCCAGTACCTCGCCCACGTCGCCCGCCTGGTCAGGGACGGCACGCTCCTCGACAACCGCATGGTGTACTGGCACGCCCGGCCCTCGGAGCACGTGCCGACCCTGGAGATCCGGGTCGCCGACGCCAACGCGGAACTCGACACGGTGGTGCTGCTGGCGATCCTGGTCCGCGGTCTCGCCGCCACCTTGCTGTCCCGCGTCGACGCCGGCGTCCCCCCGCCCGTGATTCCCGGCCCGACCCTGCTCAGGGCCCATCGGCTCGCCGCCTCGCAGGGCCTCACGGGCATCGGTCTCGATCCGGTCGACGGCCGGGAGCGGCCCGCCACGAGGCTCCTCGACGCGCTGATCGTCCTCGCCCGGCCGGGCCTCGACGCCACCGGCGACACCGACTGGGTGTGCGAGCAGTGGGAGCGGATCCGCACGGACGGCGGCGGCGCCGCCCGTCAGCGGGACGTCTTCCGTCGGCACGGCCGGTTCAGCGCGGTGGTCGACGCGCTGGCCGCCGCCACGGTGAGGAGCTGATCCCATGGGTTTCCCCGTCTCCGTACGCCGCTCCGCTCCCGCCGGGGAACAGCCGGCCGGCCTGCGGGTGTGCCGGCTTCCCGGCGTGTACGCGCCCCAGGCGGACACCGGGCTCCTGGTGGAGCAGGTGGAGCGCGAGGAACTGCGGCCCGGCGTCCGCTCGCTCGACCTGTGCACGGGCACGGGCATCGTCGCGGTCGCCGCCGCCCTGCGGGGCGCGCGGGCCACCGCCGTCGACATCTCGCGCGCCGCGATCGCCTCCTCCCGGCTCAACGCGCTGCTGCACGGCTGCCGGATCCGGGCGCTGCGCGGCGACCTGGACGGGCCGGTGGGGCGGGAGCGCTTCGATCTCGTCACCGTGAACCCGCCGTACGTACCGAGCGAGGACCCGCGGCTGCCCGCGCGCGGCGCCCGCCGGAGCTGGGACGCCGGGTCCGACGGCCGGCTGCTCCTCGACCGGGTCTGTGCGCGGGCGCCCCGCCTCCTGACGCCCTCCGGAGTGCTGCTGCTCGTCCAGTCCTCGCTCTCCGGGATCGGCCCCACGCTCGACGCGCTCGGGCGCGCCGGGCTGTGGGCCCGTGTCGTCGAGCGGCGCACCGAGCCGTTCGGCCCGGTGATGTCGGCCCGCGCCGAATGGTTCGCGGCCCGGGGCCTGGTCCCGCCGGGGACGCGTACGGAGCAGCTCGTGGTGATCCGCGCGTGCCGGCGGTGATTCGAAGCCCGGGAGCCGGGCAGTCGCGCGGTACCGACGCATTCCGAACTGATGGGTGGTGTGTGTGATGTCTGCTTCCCCGAACGAGGGCGCCCCGAGGGTGAGGATCCCGGTGGACGACGGACCGGACGGCCCGGGCAGCGCCCGGCCCCGGACGTCCCCGCCCCGGTTCCGTCCCCTCCCCGAGGGGCCGCTGCTCGTGGAGGGGCCCGCGGAGATCGTCATGCCGGACGGTTCGGTGATCCGCTGCGACCGGCCCGTCATGGCCCTGTGCACCTGTCGGCGGAGCCTGCGGGCGCCGTTCTGCGACACCAGCCACCGCCCGCGCCTCCGCAGCCGCACCGGCGCGCCGAAGGCGGCCCGGGGCGCCCCACGCCCGGCGCGGGACGCGGCCGGGGAGGAGGAGACCTCATGACGCCGTTCCCTACGACCGTCACGGCACGGCCCGAGGCGCCCGAGGCCCGAGGCGAGATCTCCCGCATGGTCCGGAGCCGGCTGCTGGGCGGCGGCCGGCTGCCCCTGGCGGCGGACATCGCGCGCTCCTCCCCGTACGGGGAGGACCTCCAGCTCGCCCTCCACCTCTGCTACGAGCTCCACTACCAGGGCTTCGCGGACGTCCCCGACACCCTGGAATGGGACCCCGGTCTGCTCCGGGTCCGGGCCCTCATGGAGCACCGCTTCGAGAGCGCGCTGCGCCACGACTGCCGCCACCACGCGGGCGTCGACGAGGCGCTGGCCGCCCTCCTCCTGGAGCCGGTCGACGGCACGGGCGTCTCCCACTTCCTGGCCTCCTCGGGCGAGCCGTGGCACCTGCGCGAGTACGTCGCGCTGCGCTCCGTGCACCAGCTGCGGGAGGCCGATCCGCACCTGTGGGTGATCCCCCGGCTGCACGGCCGGGCCAAGGCGGCGATGGTGGCCGTCGAGTACGACGAGTACGGCTGCGGGCGGCCCGAACGCATGCACTCCCGGCTCTACGCGGAGCTGATGGCCGATCTGGGCCTCGACCCCTCGTACGGGCGCCATGTGGACATGGCCGGCGCCGAGGTCCTCGCGGCCTCGAACCTGATGTCGATGTTCGGCCTGCACCGGAGGCTGCGCGGGGCGCTCGTGGGGCACTTCGCCGTCGTGGAGACGACGTCGCCGCCCGCCGCCGCCCGCATCGCCGCGGCGCTGCGCAGGACCGGGGCCGGACCGGCCGCGGAGCTGTACTACGAGGAGCACGTGGAGGCCGACGCCGTCCACGAGCAGGTCGTCCGCAGCGAGGTCGTCGGCGGCCTCCTCGACGACGAGCCGGAACTCGCCGACGACGTCGCCTTCGGCATCGCCGCGACCTCCTTCCTGGAGGACCGGCTCGGCGGCCGTGTGGTGGACGCCTGGTCGCGGGGCGAGAGCGCCCTGCGCGCGCCCCTGCCGCAGCCGTCCGGGAACCGTCCGTGAGAACCCGCGCGACCGTCGGGGGCGTGCTCCTCGACGGTCTGCGGGCCTGAGGGGCGTGCCGTGTCTTCGGCTGTCCCGACCCGGCCGGCCCGGTGTCGGCGTGGGCGCGGGCGGACGACGACCCGTGTCCCGTGGGGGCGCGCCGTGAGGAGACGGCGGCTTTCGAGGCCGTCGGGCACGCCGCGTTCTCCGGTCACGTGGGCGTCTGCGCCGCCCCGTCCGCGCGGGGCGCCGTCCGGCTCCTCGCCCTGCTGACGCCCCGGGCCTCGTGGCAGGAGAGGGTCGCGGCGGGCGGACGGCCCTCGCGGCGGGCCGGCCGACGCTGCTCGACTTCCGCACCGCGCCGGCGACGGTCCGGCGGGCGACCATGCGCGGATGGGGTTCCTCGGGTTGGGTAGACGCTGGTCCCCTCCGCAAGGGCCATCGCGATCAGCTGCGAGAAGAGGAGCAGGCCATGAACCTCATGGAAGGCCCGCCCGCACGCCCGGAGGCGGGCGGAACGGCATCCTCCCGGAACGGCTCGCCGCGCAGCGCGCCCGCGCACGCGTCCCGCGCGCCCTCCCCCGCCCTGCCGCCCGACCACACGCAGGCGATCCTGGAGACGACGAAGGAGGTCGGGGCCGTGCTGAAGGCGTCCGGCCGCCCGTTCGCCCTGGTCGGCAGTGTCGCCGCGTACGCGCACGGCATCCCGGTCCGGCTCCAGCACGACACGGACTTCGCGATCCTGCGCGAGGACGCCGAGGTGGTGACGGAGGCCCTGCGGGAGCGCGGCGTGCGGATCGTCGACCCGCCCGAGGACTGGCTCGTCAAGGCCCGCGCGGGCGGCGAGGAGATCGATCTGATCTTCTCGCTCGCCGGGCGGCCGGTCACGACGGAGCTCCTCGCCCGTGCCCCGACCCTGCCGGTGGACTCGGTGCACATGCCGGTGCTGGCGCCGACCGACCTCATGGTCTGCCGGCTCCTCGCGCTCTCCGAGCACCACTGCGACTTCGGCCCGCTGCTGCCGGTGGCGCGGGGACTGCGCGAGCGGATCGACTGGGGGCGGGTGCGCGAGGACACCGCGGGCTCGCCGATGGCGGACGCCTTCCTGTACCTGCTCGAACTGATGGACGTACTGCCGCGCCGTGACGGCGCGTGACCGCGTGACCGGGGGCTCCCGGAGTGCCGCGGGCGCGGCGCGGGGACGCCCCGTCCGCCGTGGACGGCGGCTGGGCGCCCCCGTGGTGCCGGGCCGGTCTTCCGGACTCAGGATTCCTCGGAGACCATCCCGAGGAGGTCGCCCACCTGCGGGTCGGGCATCGCGCGGGCGACGTCGGCCTGGGCGATGATGCCGACGAGGACGTGCTCGTCGATGACGGGGACCCGCCGGATCCGGTGCTCGCTCATGACGCTCATCACCTGCTCGGCGCTGTCGTCCGCGCGGACGGTGACGATCTCGTTCTGGGCGAACTCGCCGGCGGTGCACTGCTGCGGGTCCTTGCCCAGGGCCACGCACTTCACGACGATGTCGCGGTCGGTGAGCATGCCCTTCAGCTTCTCGTCCGGGCCGCAGATCGGCAGCGCCCCGACGCGGAGCTCGGCCATCTTCCGTGCGGCGTCGACGAGGGTCTCGGACGAACGGACGCAGGTCGCGTCCGGGGTCATGATGTCGCGTGCGGTGGTCATGGCCATCACCTGTCATGTCGCTGGGTCTGTCAGGTCACCGGGTGGTCACGCGGCCCTCCCGGCGCCTTCGAGGGCGTCGACGATCGCCGCGGCGAAGGCGTCGAGGTCGTCGGGCCTGCGGGAGGTGATCAGGGTGTGGCCCGCCGAGGTGTCGACCACGACTTCCTTGTCCACCCAGGTCCCGCCCGCGTTCTCCAGGTCGGGGCGGAGGGACGGGTACGAGGTCAGCTCGCGGTCTTGGGCCAGGCCGCTGTCCACGAGGATCCACGGTCCGTGACAGATCGAGGCCACGGGTTTGCCCGCCTCGGCGAAGGCGGAGACGAGACGTCGCGCCTCGTCGTCGCTCCGCAGCTGGTCGGCGTTGATGGTGCCGCCGGGCACGATCACGGCGTCGAATCCGTCCGCCGTCGCCTCCGCCAGGGTCGTGTCCGGCTGGACGACCGCTCCTGGCTCCTGATCGGAGACGAGGGTCCGGACGGACTCGTCCTTCTGCGCGGCGACGGTGACACGGGCGCCGTTCTCCCGCAGGGTGGCCACGGGCTTCTGCAGCTCGTCCTGTTCCGTCCCGTAGTTCGTCGTGAGGACGAGAACGCTCTTCCCTTCGAGCTTTCCGTCGAGTTTTCCGTCGGACGACACGATGTGCTTCCTCTCCGGCGTCGCTGCCCCCGCCATCTCTGCGCCTCACCCGCACCGGTCGCCTCAAACCTCACGTATCACCCCGCATGTTCTCCGAGGATGGGGGAAACCGCGCTGTTACCGAGTTCCCGTGCCGAGACCTACCGGCCGGGCCCCGCAGGCAGCGGAGGTGCAGCCATGGTTCCCCTTCTTCTCGTCCTCCTCGTGATTCTGGTGCTGTTCGGCGCGGGATTCGCCCTTGACGTGCTCTGGTGGATCGCCATCGCCCTGCTCGTGGTGTGGGTCCTCGGCTTCGTGCTGAGGAGCGGCAGCGGCCGTTGGTACCGCTGGTGAGCGGACCCGCAACCCCGAGATCGTGAAACCCGAGATCATGTCACCGCCGCCCCGGACCCTCCGGGGCGGCGGTGTGCGGCTGTCGGGCCGGAGCCCTTCGTCTCACTCGTCCGTCCGCGTCCCCGCCGCCCGGCGCTTCGCCCAGCGGATGGCCAGGAGCAGCGCCGTGACCAGGGTCAGCACCCATACGGAGGCGAACGCCCAGATGAGCTCCGGCGCCTCGGTGTCCACCGCGAGGACGAGCAGGACGAGGGTCATGACGCCGAGCGCCACGACGCCGAGGGAGGGAAGGTGGCGGCGGGCCCGGGCGAGCGAGGGTACGGGCAGGCGCGGGGTCCGTCGCATCGTGCGCAGGCGGCGCGCGAGCGACGCGTCCTGATTCAGCTGCTCCTCGATCTCCGCCAGAACGCGCCGCTCGTGCGCCGAGAGCCGGGCCTCGTCCATCGCGGACACCTCCTCCCGCTCCCTGCGCGCCGACGCGGGCGCGTCGTGTTTCTGCGGGTTCCCCCGCGATTCGTGTCAAACCGCCTCAAGAGGGGCATCCTTTCCTCAAGACGCTCGACCGACGGACCCCGCCGCTGCTCTTCCCGCCGCGGCGCAGGCCCACCGCCCCCGTCGAAGGAGCTCTCATGTCCACCGCCGGAGAACGCTCCGACACCCTGCTCACCACCGCCGGCCCCGCCCCCGACACCACGGGGGCCGCCACCCGCCGGGCGGCGCTCGACGGGCTGCCCGAGCCCGTGTGCCCGACCGCCGTCTCCACGGACGACGCCCGGACCCTGTCCGTCGCGCTGTTCTCCCGGCTGCGGGCCCTGGAGGAGGGGACACCGGAGTACGCGTACGTCCGCAACACCCTGGTCGAGCTCAACCTCAGCCTCGTCAAGTTCGCCGCCCGGAGGTTCCGGAACCGCGCCGAGCCCGCCGAGGACATCGTCCAGGTCGGCACGATCGGCCTGATCAAGGCGATCGACCGCTTCGATCCCGACCGCACCGTCGACTTCTCCGCCTTCGCGCTGCCCACCATCGTCGGCGAGATGAAGCGGTTCTTCCGCGACACCAGCTGGGCCGTACGGGTCCCCCGCCGGCTCCAGGAGCTGCGGATCGACCTCGCGAAGGCGGCCGACGCCCTGGAACAGGGCCTCGGACGCCGCCCCACCCGGGCGGAACTGGCCGCACGGCTGCACCTCACGGAGGAGGAGGTCTCCGAGGGGCAGCTCGCGGCCCACGGCTACGCGGCCCGGTCCCTGGACATCCCCGCCGGCGACGAGGACGCCGCGCCCGGTGCGGGCGCCCGTCACCTGGCCAGCTCGGAACCCTCGTACGAGCTGATCGAGTCGCTGACGGCGCTGCGGCCGCTGCTCGCCCGCCTCGACGACCGCGACCGGCGCATCCTGGAGCTCCGCTTCGGCGAGGAGCTCACCCAGGCGGAGATAGGCCACCGGATCGGCCTCTCCCAGATGCACGTCTCGCGGCTGCTCACGCGCATCCTCGGCGAACTCAAGGACGGCCTCCTCCAGGACGACGACGCGGCGGACGGCACGGACGGCTGACCACCCGGCCCTCGCGCGGCCCGAATCGGCCGACCGTCCGAAGAATGGCCGCCGGGATCCGGGGCAGCCGCCGTCACGTGGCGAAGCAGCATCACGAGGACGACGAACCCGACCGCTCCCAGGCACCGCCCGAGGAGTCGATGGACGAGGTGGCGACCAGGATCCGTAAGGAGGTCGGAGAGGCGGCCCGGCGCCTGCGCCGCGACGCGGTGCGGTTCGAGAAGGGACCGCCGCCCGACCAGGGGACCGAGGACGGGGTCGGGCACGCCTAGGCGTGCCGTGAACGGGCCGCGGCTGTCGGACCGGATCCTCGAACGACTGCGGAAACGGGGCGTCACCCACGCCTCCGGTCATCCCGGTGACGGCGTCAACGGGCTCCTCGCCGCCTGGGGCGGGCCGGTGACGAGCCACGGTTCGTCCAGGTCCGGTACGAGCAGATGGCGGCCTTCGAGGCGGTCGGCCAAGCGGCTCACCGACCGCGCTGATCCTTCCGGCCGACGCCCAGGAGCTGGAGTACAGCCCTCCGACGTACGCCCACAGGACGGTGCCGTCCAGCCTCGACGTGAGCGGCTGGACGCCGGTGCCCGACGAGGAGTCGCTGCGGCACGCGGCGGAGCTCCTCCGGGGCGCCGCGAACCCCTCCCTGACGATCACGGTGCTCGCCGACCGTACGGTGGAGCTGCTGGTCTCCGGCGCCCGGCCCCCGGAAAGCGGGCATGAGCGCCTCCGGCGGGCGCGGTACCGGCTGGACCGAAGGGTCGGCGCGGCGCGTACGGCGGCCTGTGTCGGCGCCGCTCGGGCGGGCGCCGGGTCACGCGGGGACGGGGCCGTTCGGGGTGTCCGTCGCGGGCGGCGGGGCGGCGGGCGTACGCGGCGGGCGCGCGGCGCGTACCGGCTGCTGAACCGGTTGGTGAACGAGACGGAACCGGTGGTGCTCCCGGCCGAGCACCCGCCCGGTGGAGTCGGTGAAGCGGCCCGTGACCTCGTAGACGCCGCAGTTCGTCCGGCCGACGGGCAGCCGCTCGGGCGGCAGGTGGACCTCGTACGGCCCGCCCGCCCGGTATCCGCCGAGCGTGGTCCTGGTCGTGCCGATCACTTTCCCGGCGTATCTGCGGGTCTCCTCGAAGACCAGTCCGTCGACCGCCTCGCCCACGCGGAAGGCGAGGGCGAGGCTGAGCGTCCCGCCCTCCGGCAGCTCGACGGGGTCGCCGTCCCCGTCCAGGGGCAGCACGGCCGTCCCCCGCTCCTCCTGGGCCAGGCTCACGCGCGTCAGCTCGAAGGGTGCCATGACGTTCTCACGTCCTCTCGGTGGTGTCCGGGCGGACGATGACGACGGGGCAGGGCGCGTGCAGGGCGCACTGCTGGCTGACGGAGCCCAGGAGCAGGCTGGTGAACCCGCCACGGCCCCTGCTGCCCACCACGAGGAGCTCCGCGCCCGACGCCGCCTCCGTCAGGACCTCGGCCGGATTGCCGCGCACCACGTGCTCGCGCAGCGGCACGTCGTCGGCTCCGACGAGGACGGTCTGGATCTCGTCGGCCAGCGCCCGCTCCGCCTGGGCGCCGTCGAAGCCGGTCTCCACCGGCGGAGCCGACCAGCCCGCGACTCCGGGCAGCTCGTACGCCGCCACCGCGTCCACGGCGGCCCCGATCAGCCGGGCATGGCGTACCGCCCACCGCAGCGCCTCGTAGGAGGCCGGAGACCCGTCGATCCCGACCACCACGCGGCGGCCCTGCCCCTTGGTGTCCATGCTCGGCTCCCTCCTGCTCTCCGGCTGCTACCCCGGGCGCGGAGTCGTAGACCCCGCGGCGGACCGAATACGCCCCGAATGTCATAAACCGGATAAAAGGGGCAGGGGTGGGGTAGGAGCTTCCGGCCGCGGAGGCAGTCGGCGCCGGAGGCACCCGGCGTCAGAGGTATCCGGATTCATGCGCGAGGAGACGGGTGAGCCCCATGGAGGCTGTAAGCCGAACGGAAGAGGCGAGGGCCTCGCGGGAGGACCGTCTCCTGGTGGTGAGCCGGCACGGCGGACGTCCCGGGACCGTCCTCGTGACACTCGACGGCGAGCTCGATCACGACACCGTGAAACCCCTCCGGAAGGCGTTGCAGGAGAGCACGGGCGCCGCGCGTGTCGTCGTCGACTGCGCGGGACTGCGGTTCTGCGACTCGACCGGCCTGAACGTGCTCCTGCGGACGCGGCTGCGGCTGCTCACCGAGGGAGGGCGGGTGGACCTGGCCGGGCTGCGGCCGCCGGTGCGTCGCATCTTCGAGATCACCGGGGCGCTGAACGTCTTCCGGGTGTACGACGACGCCGACGCCGCCTTCGCGGACACCGGTGCCGGGAACTGACGCGGGGAAGATTCCGCGCCGCGCGGTTCGGGGGGCGACTCCGGGGAAGCAGCCCCTCATGACCGGCCCATACCTCCGGCATACGACCACTCGTACCCGCCGCTACGAGCTGGCGGGAGGTGACGGGGTGGTACGGGAGTGCCGTGATCTCGCCCAGCGGGCCCTGAGCGAATGGTTCGGGGCAGCCGGGGCGCCGGGGCAGGTGGCCGTCGAGGACACCCTGCTGCTGGTCTCCGAGATCGTCACCAACGCCTTCACCCACGGCGGCGTCCCGTACGAGCTGCGGCTCGACGGCACCGACGGCCGACTCTGGGTGCAGGTCAGCGACACGAGCCCGGTACGGCCCCGGCCCCACGGACGGCACCACCCCAGCCTCCCTTCCGGGCACGGGCTCTATCTCCTGGAGCGGCTGGCGGCGGCCTGGGGCTGCGTCCCCCGGCCCCCCGGCAAGGCCGTCTGGTTCGAGGTGGAAGTGACGGCACGACCCGACGCGCCGGACACGGCCTAGAGTGGAGGGTGATGCAGGACCCCCGCGCGCCCTGCGCCCGGGCCCGCGCCACTCTCCCTGTGCGAGGTCGTTCATGACAGAGCACGGTTCCACCCCGGAGGCGGCGGCGCCGCAGACGGAGCTCGGTGAGGACGGCCTCGGGCAGCTGCTCGCCGGGCTGACCGCCGTGCGGGAGGGAGACCTGTCCGTCCGGCTCCCCGACGCCGCGGGCGGCATCCTCGGCGAGATCGCCGGCGTCTACAACGACATGGTCGGCCATCTCTCGCTGGTCACCTCCGAGGTCACCCGGGTCGCCGACGAGGTCGGCGCCCAGGGGCTGCTCGGCGGCCGGATCCGCGAACCCCGCTCGCGCGGGGTGTGGCGCGAGCTCACCTCCGGCGTCAACACGATGGCCGACAACCTCACCTCCCAGGTCCGGTCCATAGCCCAGGTCGCCACGGCCGTCGCCGGCGGAGACCTCACGCGGAAGATCCGGGTGGACGCGCGCGGCGAGATCCTGGAGCTGAAGGAGACCATCAACACGATGGTCGACCGGCTGTCCTCCTTCGCCGAGGAGGTCACCCGGGTCGCCCGCGAGGTCGGCACGGAAGGCAAACTCGGCGGCCAGGCCACCGTGCACGGCGTCTCCGGCACCTGGAAGGACCTCACCGACAACGTCAACTCCATGGCCGACAACCTCACCAACCAGGTGCGGAACATCGCCCAGGTCACCACCGCCGTCGCCCAGGGCGACCTGACCAGCCGGATCGACGTCTCGGCGCGCGGAGAGATCCTCGAACTCAAGACCACCATCAACACGATGGTCGACCAGCTGTCCTCCTTCGCCGCCGAGGTCACCCGGGTCGCCCGCGAGGTCGGCACGGAAGGCAAACTGGGCGGCCAGGCCGAGGTGGAGGGCGTCTCCGGCACCTGGAAGCGGCTCACCGAGAACGTCAACGAGCTCGCCGGGAACCTGACCCGTCAGGTCCGCGCCATCGCCGAGGTCACCAGCGCCGTCGCCGAGGGCGACCTGACCCGGTCGATCACCGTCGACGCCCCCGGAGAGGTCAGGGACCTGCGCGACAACATCAACTCGATGGTCGAGTCGCTGCGCGCCACGACCCGGGCCAACGAGGAACAGGACTGGCTCCAGACCAACCTCGCCCGGATCACCGGTCTCCTCCAGGGCACCCGCGGCCTGCCCGAGATCGCCGAACTGATCATGTCCGAGGTGCCGCCACTGATCGGCGCCCAGTACGGGGCCTTCTTCCTCGCCCAGGAGGGCGAGCGGGGCACGGAGCTCGTCATGACCGCCTCGTACGGGTCCCCCGACGCCCCGGACGCCGAGCCGCGCCGGTTCCGCCTCGGCCAGTCCCTCGTCGGGCAGGCCGCCCACGACCGGCGCGCCCTCGTGGTCGAGCACGTGCCCGCCGGATACGCCACCGTCGCCTCCGGAGTGGGCTCCGGCGACCCGGGCATGCTGATCGTCCTGCCCCTCGTGGTCGAGGAACAGGTGCTCGGGGCCGTCGAGTTCGCCTCGCTGCACCCCTTCTCGCCCCTGCGGCGGGAGTTCCTCGACCGGTTCGTGGTCAGCGCGGGCGCCGTCCTCAGCTCCCTGGTCGCCAACCTCCGTACCGACGAGCTCCTCGGCCAGTCCCGACAGCTCGCCGACGAGCTCCGCTCCCGCTCGAAGGAGCTGCAGACCCGCCAGCAGGAACTCCAGCGCTCCAACGCGGAGTTGAAGGAACAGGCAGCACTCCTGGCCGAGCGCAACAAGGACATCGAGTCGAAGAACCTGGTCATCGAGCAGGCGCGCCAGGAGCTGGAGGCCCGGGCCCAGCAGCTGTCCCGTACCTCCATGTACAAGTCCGAGTTCCTCGCCAACATGAGCCACGAGCTGCGCACGCCGCTCAACAGCCTGCTCATCCTCGCGCGGCTCCTCGCCCAGAACGCCGAGGGGAACCTGACGGAGAAGCAGGTCGACTACGCCGAGGTCATCCACTCCGCCGGCTCCGACCTCCTCCAGCTGATCAACGACATCCTCGACCTGTCGAAGGTCGAGGCCGGCAAGATGGACATCCGGCGCGAGTCCTTCCCCCTGCGTCAGCTGGTGGAGTACCTGGAGGCGACGTTCGGTCCGGTCGCCGACGAGCGGCACCTCGAGTTCACCGTCACCGTGGCGGACGACGTGCCCGAGGCGCTGAACAACGACGAGGCGCGCATCCGCCAGATCCTGCGCAACCTGCTCTCCAACGCGCTGAAGTTCACCGACGAGGGCCGGGTGTCGCTCACCGTCGAGCACGCCTCCTCCGCCGAGACACCGCCGACCCTGGCCGCGACCGGACACGTCCTCGCCTTCCGGGTCGCCGACACCGGCATCGGCATCCCCGCCGAGCAGCTCCAGCACGTCTTCGAGGCCTTCCAGCAGGGCGACGGCACGGCCGCCCGGCGGCACGGAGGCGCCGGCCTCGGACTGTCGATCAGCCGGGAGGTGGCCGCCCTCCTCGGCGGGGCCATCCAGGCACAGAGCGTCGCCGGCCGCGGCAGCACCTTCACGTTCTACCTGCCGGTGCCCCGGCCCGCGGAGCTCGCCGCGGCCGGCGCGGCCTCCACCGCGCGGGCGCGGACCGTCCCCGGCTCCTCCTTCGCCGCCCGGCCGGACGGCGCCGCGTCCCCGGACGGACTGGCGGGCCGGACCGTCCTCGTGGTGGACGACGACGCGCGCAACGTGTACGCCCTCACCGCGGTCCTGGAAGGGCGCGGGCTCCGTGTCCTCACGGCCGACGGCGGCCGTGCCGGTCTCGACGTGCTCGCCGCGCACGACGAGGTCGCGCTCGTGCTGATGGACGTCATGATGGCCGGGATGGACGGCTACTCGGCCATCAAGGCCATCAGGCGGCTGCCGGACCGCGCGGGTCTCCCCGTCATCGTGGTCACCGCGAAGGCGATGCCGGGCGACCGTGCCCAGGCCCTCGCGGCGGGTGCCGACGACTACGTGTCGAAGCCGGTCGACGAGGAGGAGCTGACCGGCAAGATCCGCGCCTGGCTCACCGGCTGAGGAGAAGCGCGCCCGCCTGCCGAGGAGAAGCCCGGACGACGGGCGTCAACGGGCCGACGGGCGGCCCCGGACCCGTACGGCGACGATGCTGGTGTCGTCGTCGGTGTCCCCCGCCGCCGTGGCGAGCAGGGCGTCGACGAGCGTGTCCGGCGCGTGGCCCGCGAGCCGCTCCGCCTCGCCGGCGAGCCGTGCCACGCCCTCGTCGAGGCCGTCGTGGCGGCGCTCGATCAGCCCGTCGGTGTACAGCAGCAGGGTGTCCCCGGGGCGCAGCCCGATCCGCTGCTCGCGGTAGGCGTACGAGGGCACCGCGCCGAGCAGGAGGTCATGGGGCGGTTCGAGCAGCCGCGCCCGGCCGTCCCTGAGCAGCACCATCGGCAGGTGTCCGGCGCTCGTCCAGAGCAGGCCGCTGTCCTCGGGGTCGTACAGGGCGCAGACGGCGGTCGCCGTGAGGCCGGCGCCCGTGCGCAGGGTCACCTCGTTGAGCCACTCCATCAGCCGCCGGGGCGGGTGGCCGGTGAAGGCGAGCGCGCGCTGGGCGTTGCGGAGCGCCACCATGCCCGTGACGGCGTCGATGCCGTGCCCCGCGATGTCGCCGACGGCCACGAGGATCTTGCCGCCGGGCAGCGCGAGCACGTCGTACCAGTCGCCGCCGACCCGGTACTCCTGCGCCGCCGGCCGGTACCGGGCGGCCACCACCAGGTCCCCGGGCATCTCCTGGAGCCCGGGCACCTCGGGCACGATCGCCTGCTGGAGCTGGAGCGCCAGCTGGTGGCGCAGCTCCGCCTGGTCGTGCAGCGCGGTGAGGTGGTCGAAGGTCGCGGTGAGCGCGGCCTCGGTCCTGCGGCTGTCCGACACGTCCTGGTACACCCCGGCGAGGCCGGTGACGGTGCCCTCCGCGATCAGCGGCTCGGCCGCCACGCGCACATGGCGCACGGTCCCGTCGGGGAGCACGACTCGCAGGACCGTCTGCCCGCCCGTCTGCCGTTCGGTCACGGTCGCCACCAGGTCGGCGAGGGCCTCCCGGTCGTCCGGGCGCACCCGGTCGCGCAGGTCCGCGAGCGGCACCGGCGGCTCGTCCCGCGCCATCCCGAAGATGCCGTACGCCTCCGGCGACCACACCGTCCCGCCGCCGGTCAGGCTGTCCTGGAAGGGCGCGACGCTCTGCAGCCGGGCGACCGCCCGGGCCGCGGCGAGCCCGGTCGCGCCCACGGTGTGCCACATCACCACGGCGTGCTCCCCGCCGGCCGGCAGCACCCGCACGTCGAGGAGCGGCGGCGGGTCCCCGGGCGCGGCGGACAGCGGCAGGCGGGCGGCCCGCTGGGTGCGCGCGGTGCCGGTGGCGCGCCGTGCCATGCGCGCCAGGTCGGCGTGGACGAGGGGGAAGGCGCGCGCCAGGGAGGCGTCACGCCCCGAGGAGGTGCCGCCGAGCGCGCCGACCCCTTCGTCGTTGAGGTGCTCCACGGTCGGCTCCCCCGGCGTTCCGGGCACGGCGAGCAGCATCGCCGGCTGGGCGAGGGAGTCGAGCACGTCGACGAGGACGGGGACGGCGACCGGCGGCGAGCCGGCGGTGTCGAGCACGGTGCCCGCCACGCCCATGAGCCCGGTGAGGGCCCGACGGGACATCGCGTCGAGCGTCGTCGGGCCCGGCCAGCCGACGAGTGCGAGGCCGACGGTCCTGTCCCGCCGACGCAGCGGGAGCAGGGCGCGGGCGGCGCGGGCGGAGGGCCCGGGCAGGGGTTCACCGGGGGGCGGGCCCTCCTCCAGCCAGACCGGGGTGTTCTCGGCGAGGACGGTACGGAACGCCTCCGGTGCGGCGGGTGGGATCCACTGCCAGGCGGCGGCCTCGGCGGCTCCCGCGCCCGCGGAGCCGGCGAGCCGCAGACAGCCGCGGTCGACACACTGCCACAGCCAGAGGCTGTCCGCGCCGAGCGGGGCGAGGCCTTCCTCCAGGAGGGTCCGTGCCGCCTCGCCGACCGTGTCGGCGGCCTCCGCGGCGGCTGCCGTCCGGCGGGCCCGGCGCCCCTCTGCGGGGCGCTCGCAGGCCCCGTCTTCGTTCTCGGGGCGATCGCTCCCCGGGGGAACGGCGAAGGCGGGCCCCCCGTCGCCTGCGGCGGCGTTCACGATGTCCGCGGCGAGGTCCTCCGCGGACAGGCCGGTCGCCTGCGCGAGGGCGGAGAGGTGCTCGGCCGCTTCGGAGGGGGACAGCCGCAGCTGGGCGGTGAGCGCGCCGGCGGCGAGGTCGAGCAGGTGGCGTCGGGCGAGCTGGTCGCGCAGCCAGCGGTTCTCGGCGGCGAGGGCGGGGAAGCCGCGGTCCGCACGGGCGACGGACGGGGGTGTCGTGGGGTCGGCGGAACCGGTCAAGTGGACCTCCGTCCCGCCGGGGGTGCGGGCGTCCGGAGTCTGTGGATGGGTCCGCTCCGGAGTCTACTCGCGCGTTCGTGTCCGCGACCCCTCGTGGGCGGCGGGGTCGGGCGGCGAGGGCCTCGACGAGTTCGTCGCGGGTCATGGTGGAGCGGCCCCGTATCCCGGCGCCCGCGGCCTTGTCGTACAGCTCGACCTTCGAGAGGCCCCGGAGGCCCCGGTTCGAGCGGCTCGGCGCGAGCCCGGCGGGCTCCACCACCACGTGCTCGCCCCCGGCGTCGAACCCCTTGATGACGTCGTCGAGCCCGACCGGCAGGCTGACCGGTCCGAACGCGGGTCTCCCTTCCGTACCGGCCGTGCCACCGACCTCACCCGTCCTGTCAGTCGGCCGGCTCGCTCGGCGCGGGGTGCCCGGGGTGGACGGTGCCGTCGCGCGGCCGGTCCCGGGGGCCCGTGCCGGCCTCGTCGGTGTCCGGCGGCCTCCCCCCGCCGTGCCCGTCGGGGACGGGAACGGACAGCGGGTCGTCCGCCATGGCCTGCTGGTCCTCGGGGTCCCGGGGAAGCGGCTCGTCCGGACGTGGCTTCCGGTGCTCGCTCATCCTGATCTCCTCGCCTTCCGGCATCCTGCCCTCCTTCCTTCCGGCCCTCGGCTCACAGGGGCGGTGGAACGCCCCCGTCCCTCCCGGCCTCTCCCTCCTCGCTGAGCGGCATGAGCGCGATGCACTCGGCGTCGATCCTGTCGGCGACCTCCGTCAGCGCGCCGACCAGCGCCTCGACCGTCTCCGGTTCGAGGCCCGAGTCGTCGGCGTCGGCCGAGTCCAGCCAGTGGGAGGCGAGGTGTCTCAGCAGGAGGGTCACTTCGTCGGCGGGGAGCAGGAGAGGACCGCCGGGGACGTGGACGAGGGACATCGACGCGTTCATGGGAAACCGACCTCCGCGGTACGGGACGAGCAGTCAGGGCGTCAGGTCCACGGGGGCCGCCCCTCCCGGGGCGTCCGCGCGGACGATGGCGACGGGACAGGACGCGTGCACGGCGCGCCGCCGGCTGACCGGGCCCGGGAGCGGGCTCGCGGAGTCGTGGACGCCCACGACCACGCGGGAAGTGCCGTCGCTGGAGTTCATGACCCTGCCCTTCCGTCGACCGGGCCCGAGGGGTGGACGGGACGCCGTCCCCGTCCTCTCCCTCCCGACCGACTACCCGATGCCCGGCCCCGTACGCCTGGGTGCCGTCCGTGCGCGTCCCGCACGCGTGAGTGCCGGACCGCGCGGGTAGACGCGGGGCCGAAGGAGGGTGGGGCGGCGGAGGAACGTGCCGAAGGCGGGGGCGGTCAGCGGAAGGACGTACGACCATGCTGTTCCTGCTGGGTCTGCTGCTTCTCGGGGCGACCGGTGCCTTCATCGGGCTGGTGATCTCGGAGAACACCGGAGGCCCCGACCAGACCGTCATGATGCTGGACAACCGGATCGCCACGATGAACGGCCTCGCGATCTTCCTCGCCGGCATGGCGCTGGCCGTGATCGTCGGCCTCGCCTGCGCGATGATGGCGGCGGGTGCCGCACGGGCCCGGCGCCGCCGAGCCCTCGGACACCGCGCCCATGAGCCGGCGGAATCGCGTTCCCTGCGGGGCCGCGATCCCTACGACGAGCGGGACGCGGAGCCCCGTACGGACGACGACACCACGGCCGCCGGGGGACAGCGTCCCCGCCGCCACCATTTCCGCTTCGGGCACTGACGGCACCCTCGTGCACGCCGGCCCGTCCCGGTGGGCGGAGGCGGCATGAGGCCCCGCACGGTCGGAAAGGACCCGGTCATGACCGCACCACCCGCCACCCCCACCACGCTCGGCCCCGACAGCGACCTCTCCCAGGTCTTCGAACTCGCCCAGCAGCTACGGGTGGACTCGGTGCGCGCCAGCACGGCCGCGGGCTCCGGCCACCCCACCTCCAGCCTGTCGGCGGCCGACCTGATGGCGGTGCTGATGGCCCGCCACCTCCGCTACGACTGGGCGGCGCCCGACAACCCGGACGGCGACCACCTGGTCTTCTCCAAGGGGCACGCCTCGCCCCTGCTGTACGCGATGTTCAAGGCCGCCGGGGCGATCGGCGACGACGAGCTGATGACGACGTACCGCCGCTTCGGCCACCGTCTCCAAGGCCATCCCACGCCCGAGCTGCCCTGGGTGGACGTGGCCACCGGCTCCCTCGGCCAGGGCATCGGCTACGCGGTGGGGATCGCGCTCGCGATCCGGGACCTGGAGCGGCGGTCCTCCCGGGTGTGGGTGCTGTGCGGTGACAGCGAGACCGCCGAGGGCTCCGTGTGGGAGGCCCTCGACAAGGCCGGGCACCACCGGCTGGCCAACCTCACCGTCCTGCTCGACGTGAACCGCCTCGGTCAGAGCGGGCCCACCGAGCTGGAGTGGGACACCGACGCGTACGCCCGCCGCGCCGAGGCCTTCGGCTGCCGGGCGATCGAGGTCGACGGCCACGACCTCGAAGCGATCGACCTGGCCCTGACCGAGGCCGCCGACGGACGGGCGCCCACCGTCGTCGTCGCCAGGACCGTCAAGGGCCGTGGCGTGGCGGAGGTGGCGGACAAGGCGGGCTGGCACGGCAAGGCGCTCCCCGAGGACCTGGCCGCACGCGCCGTCGACGAGCTCGGCGGCGCCCGCGACCTGCGGGTGCGCGGCCCGCGCCCGCCCGAGCGTTCCGGCCCCGCCCACCCCGACGGCTGGCACTCCGGCCCGGTGGAGCCGCCCCGCTACGAGGTCGGCGAGGAGGTCGCCACCCGGGTCGCCTTCGGCGCCGCCCTGGCCGCCCTCGGCGCCCGCCCCGAGGTCGTCGCCCTGGACGCCGAGGTCGGCAACTCCACCCATGCCGAGGAGTTCGGGAAGGCCCACCCGGAGCGGTACTTCCAGACGTACATCGCGGAGCAGCAGATGATCGCGGACGCCGTCGGCATGGCCGTGCGCGGCTTCCGCCCGTACGCCACGACCTTCGCCGCCTTCCTCACCCGCGCGCACGACTTCGTCCGGATGGCCGCCGTCTCCCGGATCACGATGGCCCTGTGCGGGACGCACTGCGGGGTCGAGATCGGCGCGGACGGCCCTTCGCAGATGGGTCTGGAGGACCTCGCCATGATGCGCGCCGTCCTCGGCTCCACCGTGCTGTACCCCGCCGACGCCACCTCCGCGGCCGCCCTGACCACGGCCATGGCGGACCTGGACGGGATCTCCTATCTGCGCACCACCCGCGGGGCGTACCCCGTCCTCTACGACGGCGACGAGACGTTCCCGGTGGGCGGGTCGAAGACCCTGCGCGAGAGCGCGGACGACCGGGTCACGCTCGTCGGCGCCGGGGTCACCCTGCACGAGTGCCTGGCGGCCGCCGAGGAGCTCGCCGCCGACGGCGTGCGGGCCCGGGTCGTCGACCTGTACTCGGTCAAGCCCGTCGACGTGGGCGCCCTCGCCCGCGCGGCCCGGGAGACCGGCGCGCTCGTCGTCGTCGAGGACCACCACCCCGAGGGCGGGCTCGGCGAGGCCGTCCTGTCGGCCCTCGCCGTGGACGGGGCCCGTCCGGCCTTCGCCCATCTCGCCGTCACGGAGCTGCCCGGCTCGGGCACCACCGACGAACTCCTCGACGCGTGCGGCATCTCCCGTACCCACATCGCCGGGGCCGCCCGGGCGCTGGTCGCGCGGTAGGCGCCCGCCGGCCCCGGGTCCCCGGCCTCCGGTCGTGAATTCCTTCTTTCCGATGATTTCTGTCGGTTGGACGGGCTCTGCGTGTTATCACCCCTGCGCGGTCCGCCGTACGCGACCATGACGGACGCCGAAACCGTCACGATGAGCGGAAGAAGGACCCACGTGCCCGGCAGCGAGAGCGAGAACCCGGCGATCCCCTCGCCCACCCCCACCGAGACCCGGCCCAAGACCAACACGGACTGGTGGCCGAACCAACTGGACCTGCAGGTACTCCATCAGCATTCGCCCCTCTCCGATCCGATGGACGCGGACTTCGACTACGCGAAGGAGTTCGCGGGCCTCGACGTCGACGCGCTGAAGCGGGACGTCATCGCGGTGATGACGGACTCCCAGGACTGGTGGCCCGCCGACTACGGCCACTACGGGCCGCTCTTCATCCGGATGAGCTGGCACGCCGCGGGGACGTACCGCATCGCGGACGGCCGGGGCGGCGGCGGCCAGGGCGCCCAGCGTTTCGCCCCGCTCAACAGCTGGCCGGACAACGCGAGCCTCGACAAGGCGCGCCGGCTCCTCTGGCCGGTCAAGCAGAAGTACGGGCGGAAGATCTCCTGGGCCGATCTGCTGGTCTTCGCCGGCAACTGCGCCATGGAGTCCATGGGGTTCAAGACCTTCGGGTTCGGCTTCGGGCGCCCGGACGTCTGGGAGCCCGAGGAGATCTTCTGGGGCCCCGAGGACACCTGGCTCGGGGACGAGCGCTACAGCGGCGACAGGGAGCTCACCGGCCCCTTCGGCGCCGTGCAGATGGGCCTGATCTACGTCAACCCGGAGGGCCCCAACGGCAACCCGGACCCGATCGCCGCCGCCAGGGACATCCGGGAGACGTTCGGGCGCATGGCGATGAACGACGAGGAGACCGCCGCGCTCATCATCGGCGGCCACACCTTCGGCAAGTGTCACGGCGCGGTCGACCCCGAGTACATCGGCCCGGAGCCCGAGGCCGCCCCCATGGAGCAGCAGGCCCTCGGCTGGCGGAACTCGTACGGCAGCGGCAAGGGCCCCGACGCGCTCACCAGCGGGCTCGAGGGCGCGTGGACGAACGAGCCGACGAAGTGGGACAACGGCTACCTGGACAACCTGTTCCGGTACGAGTGGGAGCTGACGACGAGCCCCGCCGGCGCGCAGCAGTGGACCCCCAAGGACGCGTCGGCGAAGGACACCGTGCCCGACGCGCACGATCCGTCGAAGCGGCACGCCCCGATGATGCTCACGACGGACCTCGCGCTGCGGATGGACCCGGTCTACGCGCCGATCGCGAAGCGCTTCCACGAGAACCCCGAGGAGCTCGCCGACGCGTTCGCCAAGGCCTGGTACAAGCTGCTGCACCGTGACATGGGCCCGCTCTCGCGCTACCTCGGCCCGTGGATCCCCGAGCCGCAGATCTGGCAGGACCCGGTCCCCGCGGTCGACCACCCGCTGGTCGGGGAGGCGGACGTCGCCGCCCTCAAGGCCCGGATCCTCGACTACGGGCTCTCCGTCTCCCAGCTGGTCACCACCGCCTGGGCGTCGGCCGCGAGCTTCCGCGGCACCGACAAGCGCGGCGGCGCCAACGGGGCGCGGATCCGGCTCGCGCCGCAGAAGGACTGGGAGGTCAACGACCTGCCCGAGGTGGCCCGGGTGATCGAGACCCTCGACGGGATCCGCCAGGACTTCACGGGCTCGGACGGGGCGAGGATCTCGCTCGCGGACCTCATCGTGCTCGGCGGCTGCGCGGCCGTGGAGCGGGCCGCGAAGAACGCCGGGTACGACCTCACGGTCCCGTTCGCGCCGGGGCGTACGGACGCCACGCAGGAGCAGACCGACGTGGAGTCGTTCGCGGTCCTCGAACCCCGGGCGGACGGCTTCCGCAACTATCTCAGGGCGGGAGAGAAGCTGTCGCCGGAGACCCTTCTGCTCGACCGCGCCAACCTGCTGACGCTGACCGCCCCCGAGATGACGGTGCTCGTCGGCGGCATGCGGGTGCTCGGCACCGGGTTCGGGCAGTCACGGCACGGGGTCTTCACCGACCGGCCGGAGTCGCTGACCAACGACTTCTTCGTCGGGCTCCTGGACATGGGCACCGAGTGGAAGGCCTCGACGTCCGAGGAGAACGTCTTCGAGGGCCGTGACCGCGCCACGGGCGAGATGCGGTGGACCGCCACCCCCGTCGACCTCGTCTTCGGTTCGCACTCCCAGCTGCGGGCCCTCTCGGAGGTGTACGCGTCCGCGGACGGGGGCGAGAAGTTCGCGCGCGACTTCGTGGCCGCGTGGGACAAGGTGATGAACCTCGACCGGTTCGACCTGCGCTGAGCACGGCGCGCCCGGCCGGCTCACGGGCCGGCCGGGCCTCCCTGCTCCCCGCTGCTCGTCGGCTGCTCGTCGGCGCTCGGGACCTCCAGCGGATCGTCCGGGGCGGCCTGACGGGCGGCTGGGGAGAAGACCCGCTCCTCGATCCAGGCGTGGGCCCGCCCCTCGGGTTCCTCCCTCGCTCGGTCGGACCTCAGGTGGTGAGGAGCCGGTTGAAGAACGAGCGGTACTGGCGCAGGGCCGTGCGCAGGTCCTCCGTGTCGACGTCCTCGCCCTCGCTCCACTGGCCTTCCAGGTCCTTCTTGCGGTCGGCGAAGGTGGCGGCGAGCCTCTGGATCACCTCGGTGACCAGCTCGTCGGCCTCGTGCACGGCTCCGCGGGGGTCGTCGACGAACCGGCTCTGGATCTCGTGCCAGCGCGTACGGAACGCCTCGTCGGCCTCGGCGTCGAGGAGGCGCGGCAGCTCTTCCCCGGTGCCGGACCCCGCATCGGCGCCGGCCCCTACGTCCGTACCGGACCTCACGTCAGTGCCGGACCCCACGTCCGTACCAGCCCCCATGTCCGTACCGGACCCCACGTCCGTACCGGCCCCCATATACGTGCCGGACCCCACGTCCGTACCGGCCCCCACGTCAGCGCCGGACCCCGCCTCGCGCAGCTCGGCTCCGCGCCCCTCGGCCTCGCGCGGCTCCGGCTCACGCGTGTCGTCGTCGGCGGCGTTCTCCCGCGTGCCCTCGTCGGCGTGTGTACCGGCCGGAAGGTCGGTGCTCTCCCCGGGGTACATGGGTGGTGTGTCGGTGTCGTCGGCCCGTGCCGGTGTGTCGTACTCGCGTCGCATGGCGCGTCCTCCTGGTCAGTTCCGGCCCTGTCCGGGCGTGTCGCCGTTCGAGAGAAGTTCGTCGAACAGCGCCCGGTAGTGGACCATCGCGCCTCTCAACTGCTCGGTCGTGGCCTGCCGCGAGGAGCTCAGGGCGTTGATCTCGTGCGCCGCCTGATAGTGCTCCAGGGTGCGGCCGTGCTCCACGGAGAGGTCCCTCATCTGCTGCTCGAAGCCCTCCGTGGGATATCCCCGCTCGCGCATGAGCGAGGTCACCAGCGTGTCCGCGTCGTGCACCGCGCCGTCGGGGCGGTCCACGAACTGCTCCTGCACACTGCTCCACTGCTGGGCGTAGCGCTCCCGCGCCCCGCTCGACAACGGCTTGATGTCCAGGTCCTCGTGGCGCTTCTCCCGCTCCCCGAGGTCGTGCTCGGCGGCCCGCCTGCTCCCGGCGTCCTCGACGGCGCGGTCGTACTCGGGACCGAAGCGCTCGCGCAGCCGGCGACGGCGCCGCCGGTCCAGGGCGACGGCCAGCACGATCAGCGCGATCACCACCACGACGGGTATGACGATGGCCAGAATCGTTCCTGTCGACATCGGCCTCGCTCCCTCGGCTCTCATCGATATCCACGGCGGCGGCTGCCCAGGCGCGCCGGGCTGAAACGGCCGTCGCGGGCCGGGGACCTGCCTGGTGGTGTGGACACCAGGTGCGGCACACACTCCCCCGGGCCGCCGGACGCTGCCACAGTCGTCGCCATGACCCAGCACACCACTCTGATCACCGGCGCCACCACGGGCATGGGGCGCGCTCTCGCCCTCGATCTGGCGCCCCGCGGCGGCACCCTCCTCCTGCACGGCCGGGACGCCTCACGCCTGGGGGCCGTGGCCGCCGAGACCCGGGCCGCGGGGCCCGGTACCACGGTCCGCACCCATCTCGCCGATCTCTCCGACCTGGACCAGGTGCGGGCGATGGCCGACCGGATCCGGGCGACGGAGCCGCACCTCGACGGGCTGATCCACAACGCGGTGGCGGGCGGCGGTGCACGGCCGCTCGTCCGGGAGCTGAGCGGCCAGGGCCATGAACTCCGCTTCGCCGTCAACCATTTGGCGCCGTACGCACTCACCCGCGCCCTGCTGCCCCTGCTCACCGCCTCGGCCCCGGCGCGGGTGGTCAACGTGGCCTCGATGGGTCAGGAGGCCGTCGACCTCGACGACGTGATGCTGGAGCGGGACTACGAGGGCCTGCGCGCCTACTGCCGGAGCAAGCTGGCCATGATCATGGCGACCTTCGAGCTGGCCGCCGAGCTGAGGGGCACCGGCGTCACGGTGAACGCCCTCCACCCCGCCCACCTGATGGACACGCCCGGCGTCCGCGCCTACGGCCTCGCGCCCGCCACCACCACGGAGGAGGGCGTCCGTCCCACCGTACGACTGCTCCTGGACCCGGACCTGGCCACGGTCACCGGCCGTTACTTCGACCGGTTCACCGATGCGCGCGCCCACGAGCAGGCGTACGACACCGAGGTGCGCGAGCGGCTGATGAAGCTGACGCACGAGCTGACGGAGCAGGTCTGGCGGGACGTGTGACGGGCCCGGCGAGCGTCGGGTCGCCGGGCGGCCAGGTCGAGGAGACCAGCGGCCGCGGCAGGGCGCCGTCGGCGAGCACGCGCGCGTGGCGACGCCCACGGCGGCGACGGCACGTCTCCTGGAAAGGCGGCGCGCGGGCCTGACGGGTGATGTTCGCGCGGGTCGACGGCGCCTCGGGCGGCCACCCCGCCCCACCGGCCGATACTCCGGCCATGAGACCACCCCGCACCAAGACCGGGCCGCTCCGGTCCGTCCCCCGGTCGCGCCGTGCCGCGGTCACCGCCGTCGCCGCGCTCCTCGCCCTCTGCGCCCCCACCGCGGCGGCCGGCGCCCCGACGGCCGACGGCCGCCCTCACCGGCCCTGCGTCGGTTCCCGGCTGCCCGAGCGCGGTCCGGCGCGCGCCATCCTGCGGATCACCGAGCGGGCCAAGGCGGAGATGGACCTCAAGTCCGTGATCCTGCGGGTCACCGTCGACGGCCGCGAGGTCGTCACCACCGCGCTCGGCGAGTCGATGACGGGCGTTCCGGCCACCCCCGCCATGCACTTCCGGAACGGGAACATCGCGATCAGCTACATGGGCACGGCGCTGCTGCGGCTGGTCGACCGGGGCGTGGTGCGCCTCGACGACCCCGTCGCGCGCTGGCTGCCGGGGCTCAAGGACGGCGACCGGATCACCCTGCGGATGCTGGCCGCCTCCACCACCGGTCTCGTCGACTACGTCCGGCTGCCGGAATTCCAGCGGGCCGTCACCGCGGACCCGTTCCGCCAGTGGACTGCCGACGAGCTCGTACGGCTGTCGACGAGCAAGGAGCGCTGGTACGAGCCGGGCACCAACTGGAGCTACTCGCACGCCAACTTCGTCCTCCTGGGCGCCGCCCTGGAGAAGATCACCGGCACGCGCCTCGACGTCCTGCTCCGGCAGGAGGTCCTGGGCCCGCTCGGACTGCGCGAGACCCGCAACGGTTTCACGCCCGACATCCCCGCACCCGTCCTGCACGCCTTCACGTCCGACCGCGGGACGTACGAGGAGTCGACGTTCTGGAACCCCTCGTGGACCACCGCGCCGGGCGCGGTGGAGACCACCGACATCTGTGACCTGGCGAGCTCGGCCGCCGGCATCGGCTCGGGCCGGCTGCTCTCGCCGTCGTCCTACCGGGAGCTGCTGAACCCGGGGACGGTCGGTCTGGGTCACGCCACCGCGAAGTGTCCGGCGACGGTCTGCCTCGCGCAGACGGAGGCCACCCACTACGGCCTGGGGCTGCTCGTACTGGGCGACTGGGTGTCCCAGCACCCGTTGTTCTTCGGGTACTCGGCGTCCCAGGCGTATCTGCCGTCCGGGCGGCTGGCCATCGCGGTCTCGACCACGAACGGCCCGAAGGCCCCGGGCGGCCACTCGGCCCACACGATCGCCCAGCGCATCGCGGCCGCCCTGGTCCCGGCCCACCCCATCCCCGACTTCGGCTGACGGCCGCCTCAGACCGCCGCCGGGTCCGCGTCCCGCGTGTGCTCGGCGGCCTCGGCGGCGGTGTAGGAGGAGGCGAAGGTGAAGGCGCGCGGGGACGGGCCGTGCGCCCGCAGGTCCGCCAGCCGTTCGACGGCCTCGCCGACGGTCGGGACGTGCCCGGCGGGGACCCACCAGAGCACCAGGTGCGCCTCGACGTGCCGGTGGAACCAGTCACGGCGCTTCCGCATGACCTCCAGGTGCCCGCTGCGGTAGGCGAAGTCCCACAGGGCCTCCTGGGTCTCCCAGACCGACAGGTTGACGATGACGTCGTCGCCCAGCGGACGCAGACCGGTGGCGTCGGCCTCCCCCTCGCCCACGAGCCGCCACACGAAGCCGGGGGCCGCGTCGGCGGCGGCGTTGACCGGGTCGAGCATCTCGACGAACGGCGCCACGCGCGGGTCGTCGAGGGGGTGGAGGAGCCTGGAGACGTTGAGCTGGGCGAGGTGGGCGGAGTGCCGGGCCGTGGTCATGGCCTCATCCCAGCACGCACCGCTTTTCTATGTCAATCGCCATTGTTTTTAGAAGGTTCGACCACCACGCAGCACTCCCCCGGCCGGGCGTCCATACGGGCGCGGACGGGACCCTCCGTACCGAGCAGCCCTTCGAGAAGCGCGAGGTTCATGCCGCAGACGAGGGGCGGAAAGCTCTCGGCGACGGCGTGGAAGGGGCAGTTGCGCATCCGGACGGCGCCCACGGCCTCCCCCTCGGCGTCCTCCCGGTACGGCTCGTAGCCGCGCGCCGCCAGCGTCTCCATGGCCTCTTCGAGGCCCCCGCAGGGTCCCGCCGGGCCGCGCAGGGCCTCGCCCCGGCGGCGCGCCGCCGCGCAGAGACCGGCGTCGAGCCCGGCCTGCTCGGCGGCCTCGGCGAGCAGTTCGGCGGCGGTGCGGTAGTCACGGGCGGGCAGCGACACCGACCGTTCGCCCCGCGCCCGCGTGTACACCTTGGCGGGACGGCCGGCCCCCGGCCCCGACCGCCCCGACAGACGGCGACTGCCGCTCTCGAGCAGCCCGGCCCCGGTCAGCCTGTCCAGGTGGTGCGCGGCGAGGGTCCGCGCCACCCCGGTCGCCTCGGCGGCCTCGTTGCGGCCGACCTCGCGGCCCTGTGCCACCACGTACTCGTACAGGCGGCGCCGCACAGGGTCCTGCAGCACCGCGATCGCGTCGATGTCCTCCACGAGACCATTCTAGGAACAACGCGGGTTGGCGATAGAAGAAGGCGGGGCCTTCAGGGCTGGGACCTGATCACCGCGACGCAGCACAGCGCCGCGAGGGCCAGACTCGCCGCCACCGGCCCCGCGAAGCCCTCGACGGCGGTGGCGGGAAGAACCCGGTCGGTCGGCGGGACGGCACCCTCCGGGTCGAAGACCATCCTGAGGTGCCGGCCCGGCCGGGCGTCGGCATCGCAGGTGCGCCAGGCCTCGGCCCGCACGGGGGTGCCGTCGGGCAGCCGCACCGAGCAGGAGTTCTCGACGTGGTCGCGTCCCTCGTGGCGGTGGACGTGGACTTCGGTGACCACCACCGTGCGGCTCACGCCCCGCGCCGCGAGGACGGCCTCCGCCGCGTGACCCGGTGTCCACCAGGCGAGGAACACCCCGAACAGGACGACCGCGCCCACCAGGGCGCGTCCCGCGTTCGTGGCGAGGAGATACCCGGCGGACGCCAGGGCCGTCACCGCACCGACGACCGTCCCGGCCGTGGGGAAGCCGGTGGACACCCCCGCCGCCGAGGCGCCCGCGACCAGGCCGGCGGTCACCAGGCCCACGGCGACGCCCTCCCCCACCAGCCGGCCGGGCGGCCGTCCGGAGAAGTTCGCCGGGCCCCACAGGTACGCGCCGTCGTAGGACATGTCGCTCCGTTCGTCATCCACCCCGTGACGGCGAGATCCTGTCACCATCCGCTCTTCGCGCGGACGGTCGCGTGTTACGTTCGCGCCTCGACGGACGACCGGGAGCGCGGGGTGACGGAAGCGACGGAGCCGGAGGCGCGGCCGCGCGTGCGCAGGCAGCCGCAGCAGGCGCGCAGCCGGGCCCGGGTCGAGGCCATCCTCGGCGCGGCCGACCGGATCCTCTCCCAGGAGGGGTACGAGGCGCTGACGATGCGGCGGATCGCCGAGGAGGCGGGCGTGCCGGTCGGCAGCATCTACCAGTTCCTTCCCGACAAGGGCGCGGTGGTGGACGCGCTCGGGCGGCGATACCTGGAGGCCTTCGGGACGGCCGTCGACGAGCTCGTCGAGCGGGCCCTCGCGGACGAACTGACCGACCTGGTGGGCACGATGGTCGACGTCTGCGCCGAGCTGTTCCGGTCGCAGCCGGGCGGCATGGCGCTCTGGGCGGGCCGGCACCTCAGTCCCGAGCTCGCCCGCGCCGACGAGGCGAGCAACGCGCTGATCGCCGAGGGCCTGCGGCGCATCGTCGAGCACCTGACCGGCGGGCCCGGCGGCGAGCGGGCGCGACGGGCGACGCGGATGGCGGTGTGGGCCGCCAACGCCGTGCTGCACGAGGTGTTCAAGGGCGACGGCGAGCCGGACCTGGAGACCGTGGACGAGCTGAAGCGGATGCTGCACTGCTACTGGGAGGACCTGCGCGGCCGACTGACGGCCGAGGAGGGGTGAGCCCGGGACGGGACGGGGATCCGCTTCATCCATAGAACGTGAACGTGCGTTCATGTTACGGTGCGGCCCACCTCGGACGGCGAGCCGGCAGCGAAGGCAGGTGCCCGTGACAACCAGCCCCACCGATCCCACCCGACTCCCCCGGCTCCCGGCCGGCTTCGTCTGGGGCGCCTCCACCGCCGCGTACCAGATCGAGGGCGCGGCCGACGAGGACGGCAAGGGGCCGTCGGTCTGGGACACCTTCGTGCGGCGCCCCGGGGCCGTCCGCGACGGCCACACCGGCGACGTCGCCTGCGACCACTACCACCGGTTCGACGAGGACGTGGCGCTGATGCGCCGGCTCGGGCTCGACGCGTACCGCTTCTCCGTCTCCTGGCCGCGCATCCTTCCGACCGGCGCGGGCAAGGTGGAGACACGCGGCCTCGACTTCTACGACCGGCTGGTCGACGCGCTGCTCGCCGCCGGGATCGAGCCCACCCCCACCCTCTTCCACTGGGACCTGCCGCAGGCCCTGGAGGACGAGGGCGGATGGCTGAACCGGGAGACCGCGCACCGATTCGCCGAGTACGCGGCGGTGACGGCGGACCGGCTCGGCGACCGGGTGAAGCGGTGGATCACCCTGAACGAGCCCTTCGTGCACATGTCCTTCGGGTACGGCTTCGGCGTCCATGCCCCGGGCCGCGCCCTGCTCCTCGACGCCCTGCCCGTCGCGCACCACCAGCTGCTCGGCCACGGCCTCGCGACCGCGGCGCTGCGGGCCGTCGTCCCGGACGCCTCGGTGCTGATCGCCAACAACTGCACGCCCGTGCGGCTGCGCACGGACGCCCGGTCGGACGCGGACGCCGCGGCGGCCTCGGCGTACGACGTCCTGCACAACCGCCTCTTCAACGACCCGGTCCTCCTCGGGAGCCACCCCGACCTGTCGGCCTACGGCATGAGCGACCCGAGCTGGGGAGGAGTGGTGCGCGACGGCGACCTCGCCACCATCGCCGCGCCGCTCGACGGACTGGGCGTCAACTACTACAACCCGACCTGGGTGACCGCCCCTGCCGATCCGGCAGCGGGCCTGCCCTTCGACCTGACAGAGCCTCAGGAGCCCTACCGGCGCACGGCGTTCGGCTGGCCGGTCGTCCCCGACGGACTCACGGAGCTGCTCACCGGCCTCGCGGACCGTTACGGCGACGCCCTTCCGCCGGTGTGGATCACCGAGAACGGCTGCTCGCAGCCGGCCGGCACGGACGACCGGGAGCGGGTCGAGTACCTCGCCGGCCACCTCACCGCCGTCGCGGACGCCGTGGCCCGAGGGGTGGACGTGCGCGGCTACTTCACCTGGTCGCTGCTCGACAACTTCGAGTGGGCCGAGGGCTACCACCAGCGTTTCGGCCTGGTCGAGGTCGACTTCGCCACCGGCCGCCGCACGCCCCGGGCGAGCTTCGCGTGGTACCGCGACCTGATCGCCTCCCAGCGGGGCCGAGCGTCCTCGTGACCCGGGCCCGCAGGGAGGACGGGGCCGGCCCCCGCGCCGCCCGCCGGGGCCGGGGTCGCATCCCACCTGCTGAAATTGTTCATTCAGAGTATTGATCCCTGTTGGCCTCTATGCGAGATTCGGCGCACCGCGATGCCGGTCGACGGCCGCGGTCCGTCCGGATCCACAGGAATCGCTGCCGGGAGAGGTCTCCAACATGCCGGTCCAACACACCCCGGGGGAACGACTCGCGATGGAGAGGCGCACCATCGAGGTCATCCCCGACGCCGAGCGCCACGGCACGCCGCGCAGCCAGTTCACGCTGTGGTTCGGCGCCAACATGCAGATCACCGCGATCGTCGACGGCGCCCTGTCCGTCGTCTTCGGCGCCGACGCGCTGTGGGCGATACCGGCGCTGCTGATCGGCAACGTGCTCGGCGGCATCGTCATGGCGCTGCACTCCGCGCAGGGCCCGCGCCTCGGCGTGCCGCAGATGATCTCCAGCCGCGCGCAGTTCGGCGTCCACGGCGCGGTCCTGCCGCTGCTCCTCGTGATCCTCATGTACCTGGGCTTCGCCGCGACCGGCAGCGTCCTGGCCGGCCAGGCCCTGTCCGAGCTGCTGCACATCGACGACACACGGATCGGCATCCTCGTCTTCGGCGTGCTGACCGCCGTGGTCGCCGTCACCGGCTACCGGCTCATCCACGCCGCCGGCCGGGTCGCCACCGTCGCCGGCGTGCTCGGCCTCGGCTACCTCCTCGTGCGGGTGTTCACCCAGTACGACGTCGGCGCGCACGTCGGGAACAAGGGCTTCGAGGTGGCGACCTTCCTGCTCGCCGTCGGGCTCGGCGCCGGCTGGCAGCTGACCTTCGGCCCGTACGTCGCCGACTACTCGCGCTATCTGCCGCGCGACACCAGCACGCGCGCGACGTTCTGGTCCACGTTCGCCGGTTCCGTGATCGGCTCCCAGTGGGCCATGACCCTCGGGGCGCTCACCGCGGCCGTCGCGGGCAAGGCCTTCCTCCCCGACCAGGTGGGCTTCCTCGGCGACCTGGCCGGACCGGCGGCCCTCGCCCTCCTCGTCTACCTGGTGATCGTGGTCGGCAAGCTGACCGTCAACTGCCTCAACGCGTACGGCGGCTTCATGTCGATCCTGACGACCGTCACCGCCTTCGACGGCCGCTCGCGGATCTCGGCCGCCGCCCGCGCCGCCTACATCGTCGGCTTCACCGCCGTGTCGATCGGCATCGCGCTGGCCGCCAGCGCCGACTTCCTGAACAACTTCAAGAACTTCGTGCTGCTGATCCTGATGGTGTTCACCCCGTGGAGCGCGATCAACCTGGTCGACTACTACCTGGTGTCCCGCGAGCGCGTCGACATCCCCGCCCTGTACGACCCGGACGGCCGCTACGGACGCTGGAACGTCACCGCGCTGACCTGCTACGTCGTGGGCGTCGCCGTGCAGGTCCCGTTCCTGGCCACGAAGCTGTACACCGGCGCGATCACCAGGAGGCTCGACGGCGCCGACATCTCGTGGATCGTCGGCCTGACCGTCACCGCGGCGCTGTACTGGCTGTGGGTGCGGCGCACCGCCGACCCGCCCGCCGAGACCGTGCACCCGGCCGCCCTCGACGGCGGCGACCGGTCGACGGCGCCCGTCGGCTGACCCGTACTCACCCCACCGGCACGACATCCGCCCACAGGGCGGCGGCGTCGGGCGAGAGCGGCACGACCGCTCGGCCCGGCGCCTCGTCGTTCCCGTCCCACCACACGCCCTGACCGGCGGCCAGCGGGCTCTCCCCGGCGTCCGTACGCCACCGGCCGCGCAGCACGTGGAAGACCCCGGCGTGCCCACCGGCCGGCACGACGGGTCCGGTGACCCGCTCCACCCGGGCCACCGCGCGGCCGCGCCGCACCATGATGTTGAGGACCCGGCACGCGCCGCCCCGCAGCTCGGCGGCCAGTTCCAGGTCACCGGGGAACGCGAGGGGCTCCTCCGCCCGCGCCGTCCGGTCGAACACCCCGGTGGCCGTCAGCCGCACGCCGTCGCCCGCCAGGAGGGTCAGCGTCCGGTCGACCTCGGGAAACGCCGAGAACGGCCCGTCCCGGTCGATGTCGGCGACGCTCGCACGCCACCGGAACTCCTCGGCGCCCACCGGCCACGAGACGATCTCCCGGGTGGCTCCCCCGCCGTTGCGCCACCGGCCCGCCGTCAGCGTCTCGACATCGAAGCGGTGCATGGGGGCTCCTGGGCTGCGTGCGGTACGGGCGCGGATCACCACGATAGAGGGGCCGTGCCCGCGTCAGACCCCGGCCCGGCGTCTGCCGCGGATGCGGCGCGGGTACGGGAAGAGCCGTGGTGAGCGCTTGGCGGCCACGTCCTCGATCCAGCCGAAGGTCAGCACCAGCAGTCCGATCAGCGGGATCGCCACCAGCAGCGGGAACCACTGGCTGGTCAGCAGCCACTGGCAGTGCTCGTAGAAGAAGCCGACGGACCAGAGGGGGTCGATCAGGGGGATGGCGGCCACCAACGCGGTCTCGTGCCAGAGGTAGACGCTGACGGCGCGTGCGTTGAGCAGGCTGACCAGGCCGTTCCAGCGCTCCAGCGGTCTGGGCCACTGCTCCCAGGAGGGGCTGACGTGGAGCAGGAGGGCGACGAAGCCGAAGGACCACAGGGCCTGGGCTATGGGCCAGCTCTCGATGTCGGTGGGCACGGTCGGATCGACCGGTCGGGTCTGCAGGTACCACCAGCCGGCCACCATGATCAGCGGCGCGACGGACGGCACGACGTACTGCGGGATCTTCTTGAGCAGGCCCTCCTGGTGAGCCATGCCGAGGATCCAGCAGGAGCCGAAGGTGGCGAAGTCGCTGACGGTCTCCCAGACCCGGCTGTAGACGAACTCCTGGTCGATGAAGAACGTGTTCATGACGATCGCCAGCGCGAGCGGCACGGACAGCGTCACCACCGGCATCCGCCGCAGCGCCCACAGCATCAGCGGTGAGAGCAGGACGTACCAGAGGTACGCGCGGAGGTACCAGAGCGGGACGATGACCTGCACCGCCCAGCCGTGCCCCACAAGATGGTCGAAACCGTTCAGCGACTCGGCGTACGGCGGAGTGCTCAGCGGCACGAGCCAGAACAGCAGCTTGCCCCACCACCAGTCGGGGTGGCCCTCGGCGTCAGGCCCCCAGCCGTCGGCGATCTCGAGGGTGAGCATGACCGCGCCGAACAGCCACATCGGCGGCAGCAGTCGGCGCAGACGGCCCCGGATGACGCCGAGGGCGGGGCGGCTGAGCGAGCGTGCCATCAGCGAACCGGCCAGTGCGAACATCACGCCCATCGACGGGAAGACGATGGGCAGCCAGAACCAGCCGAAGTTGTGGTAAAGCACCACGCGTACCAGCGCCAGCGCACGCAGCAGGTCGAGATAGCGGTCCCGGCCGCCCTTGCGCGGGGACGGCGCCGACGGCGCCGGCTCCGGCTCCGGCTGGTACTCACGTCGCAGAGCGGCGGGGACGCGCAGCTGGACGGTGTCCTGGGTGCCCCCGAACCCGAAGGATGCGGTCATGGTCAGGCCTCCACGGGTGCGGCGGCGACCTCACCGGTGCGCCGGAGCTTCTGCCAGCGCAGCCGGCCACCGGTCAGCGCCGTGATCGTGGACTGCAACAGGACGATGTACATCAGCTGCCGGTAGACCAGTTGCTGGATCGGCAGGCTGATCAGATGCAGGGGCTTCTCGCCGTCGAGCCGGAAGGCGTACCAGGACAGCGCGGCCTGGAGCAGGATGAAGCCGCCCCAGCTGGTGAGGGTGATCGGGGCGTCCGCGAACAGCACGCCGTACAGCAGGAACATGTCGACCAGCGGCGCGAGCAGCGGGGCGACCACGCCGAACAGCACGACGAGCGGCAGCCCGAGCCGGCCGAAGCGCCCGGCCGGGCCCCGGGAGGTCACGGCGCGACGGTGCTTCCACATCGCCTGCATGCTGCCGTAGCTCCAGCGGTACCGCTGGGACCAGAGCTGCTGGAGGCTGGCGGGGGCCTCGGTCCAGGCTCGGGCGCGCTCGGCGTAGACGATCCGCCAGCCGTCGCAGAGCACCGCCATGGTGATGTCGGTGTCCTCGGCGAGGGTGTCGTCGCTCATCCCGCCGACCCGCCGCAGGGCCTCCTTGCGGAAGGCGCCGACCGCGCCGGGGATGGTCGGGATGACGTTGAGCATGTCGTACATCCGGCGGTCCAGGTTGTGGCCGAGGACGTACTCGATGTGCTGCCAGGCGCCGATCAGGCTCTCGCGGTTGCCGACCTTGGCGTTGCCCGCGACCGCGCCGATCGTCCGGTCGCCGAACGGCTGGACCAGCTCGCGCACGGTGGACGGCTCGAAGACGGTGTCGCCGTCCATCATCACGATGATGTCGTGCGACGCGGCCGCGATGCCGGTGTTGAGCGCGCTGGACTTGCCGCCGTTGACCTTGCGGATCAGCCGGACGAACGGCAGGTTCATCTCCTCGACGATGTCCGCGGTGCCGTCCGTGGAGCCGTCGTCGATGACGATCACTTCGATCGGATGGTCACTGGCGATCAGGGAGTTGAGGGTGTTCGCGATGCACTCGCGCTCGTTGTAGGCCGGGACGAGGACGGTGACCGGCTCGGTGACGGGTGGTCCCCACGCGTCCCGCCGCCGGGAGCGCCGGGCGTGGAGCGGGGCGAGGACGAGCATCAGCGCGAACCGGCCGAAGTTGAGGAAGCCGACGACGGCAAGCAGTCCGACCAGCACCGGCAGGGTGAGCACGGCGACGTGGGTGGCCCAGATGAAGCTCTTGCCCGCCCACAGCTGGTAGCCGTGCACCGGCACGGTGGCGTTGGTGGCGCCGAGCGCCTCGGAGATGGTGGCGAAGCGGTAGCCCTCGCCCTGCAGCTTGTCGATGATCTGCTCGAGCGCGGCGATGGTCTCGGTACGGTCGCCACCCGCGTCGTGCAGCAGGATCAGCTCGCCCGCGCCGGGCTTGCGCGGCATCGCCGCCTTGACGATCTCGTCGACGCCGGGACGCTTCCAGTCGTCGGTGTCGCGGTCGATGAACGCGGTGAGGTAGCCGTGGGCGCCCACGTACTTGATCACCGGGTAGTTCCAGTCGTCGAGCGCCGAGGCCTCGGAGGAGTACGGCGGACGGAACAGCGCGCTGTGGACGCCCGCGACACCGGCCAGCGCCAGCTGCGTCTGCGCCAGCTCCCAGCTGATCCGGGCGTGGGACTGGTAGGCCAGGTCGGGGTGGGTGAAGGTGTGCACGCCGATCTCGTGGCCGCCCGCGACGATCTGCCGGATCAGCTCCGGGTTGCGCGTGGTCATCGCGCCGGTCACGAAGAAGTCCGCATGGATGTCGTGGGCCGCGAGCACCTCCAGGATCTTCGGGGTCCACTCCGGCGAGGGGCCGTCGTCGAAGCTCAGAACCACGGTGTGGTTGGGGATCCGATAACTCACCGGGTGCTCGTTCTTGGTGCCGCGCGCGTCGATGAGCGGGCCGCCCTTGAGCAGGTTCTCCGGCACGGTCGTCTTGTCGACCGAGGTCGCGATCCGGGTGTCGTGGAACGCCTCATTGGTGGCGAGGCCGCGCAGGACGAGGAGCGCGAGCAGGCAGGCCAGCAGGGACAGCGGCATGAAGAAGCGCAGCGGCGGCGCAGCCAGTCGGCGCGGCCTCAGCAGGGACTGCCGACGACGCTGGTGGCGGGACAAGGGCGCTCCTGGAGATGGGTGGTGCGGACGATCAGGCACGCTCGGCCCGCCCGCAGGCGTTGCTCCGGGCGGCACGATGGTCGCGGCATGTCGTGGGATGTCGCGACATTCGGCGTGGTGACCGAACTTTTCGGGTGGGGTGTCGCAGCCCGTGCCCTAGGGCCAGGAGGGCGACAAGGGTCCCCTGGTGGGCAGGTACGAGGGCTTCGGCGGTATCCCCATCGCCGGGGCGTCCGACTGCATGCCGATCAGGCTGCCGCCCATGGCGGCCGCCAGGATCGCGCCGACCACGGAGACCGGCCAGCCGAAGCGCCGCAGCAGACGGCTGCGCAGACCCGACTGGTCGACGAACACCGGTGCCGGAGCAGGTTCCTCGAAACGATTTTCGGCCATGCCTGACTGCGCCGGGTATGCCGGCCCGTGCCCGAAGGATGTGGTGACATGGCGCATCTTGTGTGGCCTTTTTGTGCAGGGTGTGTAGATCGCTGAAGCGTAGAGCGGACCGTAGCGCATGGCCCGCATCGATTGGTGTGCGATATGCGCTTTTGACATGATCCGATCGAGTGTCGTAACCGGATCGGTATGCGGAGGGGCACGTTCCGACCCGTGGGCGGACAGGTCTCGCGCACGAGACGAGATGGCTTGAACCCTTCGCTAGGATGACCCCTCGATTCGTGTGATCAGCGATTGATCCTCATGTAACGGGCGTGTCCACATACCGCCTCTACGCCCCAAGGAGCCCGTGTGAGCCAGCCCCGCCGCACCTCTCGTCGCCGCCCGTGGACCGCGCTCACGCTCCCCGCCCTCCTGTGCGTACTCGCCGCGTGTTCCGCCGGCCCCGCCGCGTCCGGCGGGGGTGCCGACGCCGCCCCGCCCGCGCAGGACGCCTCGCCGACCCCGACCGGACCGCCGGGGACCCTGTTCGACGACTTCCACTACAGCGGCGCCGACGACCCCTCGCTCGCCTCCCACGGCTGGGAGATCCGTACCGGCGGGGGCGGGCCGGGGATCCGGGACACCTGGGACGCCGCCGGTGCGGGCTTCCCCTCCGACCCGACCGCCCAGGGGGGCCGGGTTCTGCGACTGCGGTCCTCCACCGACGGCACCGCGCAGGGCACCCGGCAGGTCGAGGTGCAGAGCACCGGCAAGAACTTCTTCACGGGGACCTTCGCCGCCCGGGTCCACCTCAGCGACAAGCCCACGAGCGGTCGCAACGGCGACCACGTCGTCCAGACCTTCTTCCCGATCTCCCCCGCGGACTCCTCCGAGAACTACAGCGAGCTCGACTTCGAGTACCTGCCGAACGGCGGCTGGGGTACGGCGGGTCCGCGACTCGACAACGTCAGCTGGTACAAGGCCGATCCGCTGGACCGGGTCAGCCACACGCTCGACCGGCGGCTCGAGGGCTGGCACACCATGGTGATCACCGCCATGGACGGAAAGGTCACCTACTCCCTGGACGGCAAGGAGCTGTTCACCAGCTCCGGCAAGTACGTCCCGCGCGAGAAGATGGACATCCACTTCAGCAACTGGTTCATCGACCTCCCCTTCACCGGCGGCCCGCGCACCTGGGACGTGAAGGTCAACTGGGTCTACTACAAGGCCGACGAGGCCGTCTCCCCGGCGGACGTCCAGAAGACGGTGGACGGCTTCTACAGCGCCGGCACCGACTACGTCAACACCGTGCCGAAGGCCTGACCCCGTCCGGAGAACACTTCCTCTCCGTCCCCTTGTCAGCGGGTTCGCCCCCTCCCTACCTTTGTGCAGCGAGTTCCCGGCTCAGCGGGCCCACCGGCCCGCACGGGCCGTTTCCTGCTCCTCAGCGCACGAAGACCATGGAGGCGTCACATGCCCTTAGCCGTGCCGGAACTTCTGGAAGCCGACGGAATCCGCGACGCGGGTCCGCTGGAGATCGACGACGAGGCGATCGCGTTCGAGGACGACGACCGCGGCGACCGCGAACACACCGCGTGTCTCGCCGACCCCTGGGTGACCGCCACCACCCGCTTCGCCTGTGACCTGAACGCGTAGCGGTGGCCGTCTCCATCGCCGGCCGCAGCGGTTGGTCCGACGACACCTGGTCGTATCTGAACGATCCGCGGATGCCGGCGATGGAACACGGCTGGAAACTGCACGTCTCGGCGCGTCCCGGCGAACTCGACGCCGTGACCCGGCTCGTCCTCCCGGTGCTGTCCCGGCACGTCTGCCACGCGAAGTTCGCCCGCGACCCGGAGACGCTGCGCCGCCTCAACTCCGGGGCGGTGAACGCCGGAGCCGTCGGCAAGGCGATCACCGTCTATCCCGTGGCCGACGCCGTGGTCGAGGTCGCCCGGGAGCTCGCCGCCGTTTTGCGCGACCGGGAGGGCCCGAGGGTCGTCAGCGACCGGCGGGTCGACCCGAGGGCCCCGGTCTACTACCGGTACGGCCCCTTCACGGGTGACTACCGGACCGGCCGGAGCGGGCGGCTCGAATCCATCATGACCGGCCCGGACGGCCGGATCTTCGACGGCCTGGCCGTGGGCCGCTACCGGTGCCCGCCCTGGGCGGAGGACCCCTTCGCGGCCGGCTCCGGACCCGGTGACGAGCCGTCCGCGCCCGGCTTCGGCGGCGGACGCTACACGGTCACCGCCGGCATCGCGCGCGCGGCCCGGGGCAACGTCTACCGCGCGGTCGACCGCACCCTCGGGCGGCCGGTGGTGGTCAAACAGGCGAGGGCCTTCGTCGGCGAGGACGAATCCGGTACGGACGCCCGCCACCGGCTGCGCAACGAGCGCGCGGTCCTCACCGCGCTCGACGGCGTCACGGGCGTGCCCCGCGTCCTGGACCACTTCGCCCACCGGTCGGACGAGTACCTGGTGATGAGCGACTGCGGCGACCGGAACCTGCGCCGGGAGGTCCTGCGCGGCGGCCCCTACCGGGACGACGACACCCGGCCGGCGCGCGCCCTGTCCGTCCTCGCCTCCCGGCTCCTGCGCGTCCTGGACGCGATCCACGGCCGGAACGTGGTCGTCCGCGACCTCAAGCCCGACAACGTCGTGCTCGACGCCTCGGGCCCCGGCCACTGCCACGTGGTCGACTTCGGGATCAGCGAGTGGAACGGCACCGGCCCGGGAGGAGCGACCCCCGGATACAGCGAGCCGGTCCTGACCGCGACCGGACCGGCCGCCCCCGCAGACGACCACTACGCCCTCGGCACGACCCTCTTCTTCGCCGCCACCGGCCTGGACCCGGTGATCGTCGACGCCGACCACGGCGTCAACCGGGACAGGACCCTGGCCTGCCTGGCCTGGGCACTGCCCGGTCGCGCCCACCGGGAGATCCGGTCGACGATCACCGGCCTCCTGAGCTTCGACCCGGCCGTACGGACCGCCGCCGCCGACCGCCTGCGCACCGGCACGGCCGGAACCGCACGCCGGCCCGCGCGCCCCCGCGTCGACGGCGACCTGCTGGACGAGGTCATCGAGCACACGACCGCGTACTGCGTCGGGGAGGCGCACGCGATCGTGGACCCGGTACGGGCCGCCCGGCTGAACGTCCCCACCTCGATCGACGTCTACGGCGGCAGTGCGGGACTCGGACTGGAACTCCTCCACCACGCGGACCGGCCCCATGTGCGCTCCGCCGCCGCCGCGTTGGCGCGGTGGACGGCACAGCAGTCCAGGAACCTGCCACCCGGCTTCTACACGGGACGCACCGGCGTCGAACTCTTCCTCGCGGAGGCGGGGTCGGAAGCGGGTCCGGGGTCGGACACGGACACGGGCACGGGCACGGGCACGGACACGGGGTCCGGGTGCCCCGTCCTGCCGGAGCGCGCACCGGACGGCGGGCCTCCGGAGGCGGACCTGATCGCGGGAGCCGCCGGAATCGGCCTCGGCCGGCTGCTGCTCGCCCGACACGCCCTCCGGTCCGGTCACCGACCCGCCGCGGACCGGCATCTCGCCGTCGCCGCCGACTGTGACCGGATGCTGGCGTCGGGCGCCGCCCGGCTGTCCCCGACCGGTTCGGACACGTCCGGCGGCGCCGCACTCCGCGAGGGCATCGCGCACGGCGAGGCGGGCGTCGTCTGTTTCCTGCTGGAGTACGGCGCCGCGACCGGGGACCCGGACGCGATCAGGCGCTCCGAGGAGGCCGCCGCGCGCCTGGCCGCCGTGACGCCGGACATCATCGCGGCGGCCGCCGCGCCGGGGGCGGCGCGGAGCTACGGCTCGTGGTGCCGGGGCCTGGCCGGCATCGGGACCGTGCTCGTCCGGGCCGCCGAACGCCTCGACGAGCCCGGGTACCTCGACCTCGCCCGGCGGGCCGCGCGCGCCTGCGCCGCGCTGGCACCGCGGATGCCGCTGGTCACGCAGTGCTGCGGACTGGCCGGGGTGGGCGACCTGATGGTGGACGTCGCGGAGGCGTCCGCGTCCGAGGAGTTCCGGGACGCGGCCGAGACGGTCGCCCTGCTCATCCTGAGCCGCAGCGGCGGCACCTGGTCCCGGCCCGTGTTCCCGGACGCCGGTCTCGCCCGGTCGAGCGCCACCTGGGCCGGCGGGTCCGCGGGCGTGCTGGCCTTCTTCAGACGACTGCGCGACCGGGGCGGCCCGCGGCTCGGCCTCGTCGCCTGACCGCCGCCACCGGCTGCGCCCCTCGCCCCCCGCGCCCTCCCGAACCGGCGCCCGGCCGCGGCGCCCGGCCCCGACAGGTGCTCCGGGCCGGGGGCGGACGCCGCTGTCGTGTCGTCAGGAGACGGTGATGAACCGGGCGGTGCTCGGCACCCCCTGGGCGTCCAGGGCGAAGAGCATGTAGGTGCCCGGCAGGACCACGCCCCTGTCGGCCGGGATGGACACCGTGTACGTGCCGGTCCCCGTGGCCGTGGACGCCAGCGGGACCCGCCGCTGGTCGTTGTCCGTGGAGTGGGTCGCGGCCGCGGCCCGCATCAGGACGAAGGAGGCCACCGGCCCTTCGGTGGCGACGGTGAGCGAGGTGCCGGCGGCGGCCCGGGGCGGCACGCCGCCGGTGATGACGGGACGCGGCTTGGGCGAGCCGTCCGCGTTGAGCAGGTACGGCGGGGTGAACACGGCTCCGTCGGCGTGGTTGGTGGCGCAGTCGCCGCACAGTCCGCCGCCGCCGGAGAAGACGCGGCCGTCGGGCAGCAGGTTCGCCACGCTGTGGTAGTTGCGCGGGATGGCCATGCTGGCGAGCGGGGTGAAGCGTCCGGTCGCCGGGTCCCACAGTTCGGGGGTCAGCACGGACGTGGCGTCGCTGAACGGCACGGGGTACGTCTGTCCGCCGAACACGGCGACCTTGCCGTCGGGCAGGACGACGCTGTTGCCGAAGGCGCGGGCGTGGCCCATGTCGCCCGTGCGCGCGGCCGTGGCCTGATCGCCGTCGACGCCCACGGTGTACGCGCGCCGGGTGGCGGGCACGTTCTCGTACGCGGGCGAGCCGCCCAGGGTGAGCAGCTTGCCGATGTCGTACGCGACGGCGTTGCCGGTCATGGCGTCCTGGCTGTCGGCCCGGGTGCCGGCGGAGGTGATGCTCCCGTTCCCGCCGGTCGTGATCCAGTTCATCTGCTTGCTCGGGCCCAGCTGGAGCACTCTGCCGCTCGAGGTGGCGTACAGCCACATGTGGTTGTCGGCGCGGTAGGGGCCGCGGGGGTCGGCCGTCATCGCCGGGACGGCGGGGACGCCGGGGAGCTTGCGCCAGGTGCGGGTGTCCGGGGACCAGACCTCGCCGGACTTGTCGCCCGTGGCTCCGCTCCAGGATCCGCCGAGGACGAAGGCCTCGCCGGTGGAGAGCAGGGTCATGGCCTGGTAGCCGCGGGCGATGTTCATGTCGGTGGTCGCGGACCAGTCGTCGGTGGCCGGGTCGTAGACGCTCGCCTTCTGCGCGTTGCTGCCGCCGGTGACCAGGACCCGGCCGTCGGCAAGCATCGCTATGCCCGGGCAGAACATGTCGTGGCCGGTGTTGTCGATGCGGCGCTGGGTGACCCTGCCCGTCTTCAGGTCCAGGATCGCGGTCTGGGTGTAGCCGTTGCTGCCGCCGAAGCGGTCGAGCGCGTACGCCGACCAGGCCAGGAGTTTGTCGCCCGGCAGGACGGCGCTGGCCACCGGCACCAGGGGGAAGCCGGTGATCCGGCTCCAGGAGCCGTGGGCGGCCGGGTTCGCCGGTCCGCTCAGGCGTATCTCGGCGGCGGAGGCCCAGGGCCCGCGGTTGCCGGCCTCGCGGGTCACGGTCAGGCGTATGTAGCGGGCGCTGCCGGGGCGGAGGAAGGTGGCGGTCTTGACGGTGTCGTCGTCGCGCCAGGTGCCCGTGGAGACCGGTGCGCCGAAGGTGGTGCCGTCGGTGCTGGTGGTGATGGTGTACGCGCCCACGCGCCCGTTGATGCCGTCCTTGCGGGGCTGGTAGACCAGGGCGGAGACGGCCGCCAGGCGGTGCATGTCGATGGTGATGCTGTGCGGCAGCGGGGCGGGGGTCCCGGACCACCTGCTGTGCCAGATGGTGGCGGCGTCGCCGTCGAGGACGTTGGCCGCGCGGCCGTTCTCCTTGGCGGTCTCCTCGTCGCCGGCCGTCGCCGTCCATCCGGTCCGGGGCAGGTCGACGGTGGCCGCCGGGGTGCCGGGGTCGCCGAGGAGGTTGAGCTCCGCGGCAGAGCTCCACGGGCCGCGGTTGCCCGCCTCGGTGACGGCGGTGAGCCGGACGAACCGCGCGCCCTGCGGGGCGAATCCGAGGGTCTTGGCACTGGCGTCGTCCGCGAGGGTGCCGGTGGCGACCGGGCTGCCCCAGCTCCGGCCGTCGGTGCTCACGCTGATGCTGTACTCACCGACGCGCCCGTTGGTCCCGACGGCGCGGGGCTGGTAGACGAGCGCCGAGACCACCGTCGTGCGGTGCATGTCGACGGTGATGCTGTGCGGCAGCGGGGCGGGGGTCCCGGACCACCTGCTGTGCCAGATGGTGGCGGCGTCGCCGTCGAGGACGTTGGCCGCGCGGCCGTTCTCCTTGGTGGTCTCCTCGTCGCCGGCCGTCGCCGTCCATCCGGTCCGGTCGAGCACGGGAGCCGTGGGCTCCATGGCGTTCGCCGGGGCCACGCCGTGGTGCGGCGACTGCTTCGCCGTCCGCTGGTCGAAGGCCCCCGGCGCCGGCCGGGGCGTCGGGCTGTGGCCACCCAGTCCCGTGTTCGCCATTCCCAGCCAGGGGGTGAGTCCGACGAGCAGCGAGCCGAGGGCGAAGGCGATGAGCAGAGGGGAGCGGCGGAATGCTCCGGCAAGGGCGCGGATGCGTCTGGGCTGCAATCGGACCTCCTGGGCGAACCGTGCACGGCTGCGGGCCCCTAGAACATAGGTCAGAACAGCTCAACTCGACTGTGGAACAGTCGGGTTCGTGGAAGCCGAGGGCGGAGCCTTCCCGCCCGAGGGCCGACGGACGGGTCGTGTGCGCGCATCGGACGCCTGGATCCGGTCCGCCCGCCGACCGGTCGAGGCGAGATGCCCCCCGTCTGCCCCCGCCCGGTCCCCAACTGGCCCCCGAAACGGGTCAGAGGCCGTTTCAGATTTCTCTGAAACGGCCTCTGACCTGCGACTCTTTCGAGTCGGGACGACAGGATTTGAACCTGCGACCCCTTGACCCCCAGTCAAGTGCGCTACCAAGCTGCGCCACGTCCCGGTGCGCGTCTCCGCGGGGTTTCTCCCGCGTCGCCGTGCAGGGAAAACATTACCTCACTCCGGAGGGTGGGATGACGCACGGGCTGTCACGGCCTCCGGGGCGAGGGGGTCGACTCCGCAGGTGGCGGCCAGGGCGGCGGCTTCGGCGAGGGCGTCGGCGGAGCCGGTGGCGTGCGCGAGGTCGAGGCGGGCGCGGGCTTCCTCGTAGCGGGACGGCGACGCCGCGAGGTGCTCGACGGCCCGCTCCAGGAGGCGGCGGGACTCGGACGGGTCGGCGAAGAGGGCCAGGCAGCGGAGGGCTTCGCCGAGGGCGGTGTGCGTGCCGAGGCGCTCCGCGTGGGCGTGGGCCTCCCGGGCGATCCGGGCCGCGCGGTCCGGGTCGGTGGGCGCCAGGGCGCGGGCGAGGTCGAGCGGCCAGGGGGCCCAGACGATGTTGTGGCGGCCCCGGACGGTCAGGGCCTCGGCGGCGCCTTCCAGGGTGGACACGGCCTCTTCGACGCGGCCTTCGGCGAGCAGCAGCCGGCCGAGGACGCTGGGGCCGTCCGGCAGCACGATCGCGCCCGGCCAGGGCGGGCCGAAGGAGTACTGGTCGGCGACGGCGCGCGCCTCGGCGGTACGGCCCCGGGCGACGAGGGTGTCGACGAGGAGGCAGGCGGTGTCCCAGTGGACGGGGAGGCCGTTGCCGACGCGGTCGGCCAGCCGGAGGCCCTCCTCCAAGTGGTGCTGTGCGGTGGGCAGGTTGCCCCGGCGCCGGTGGACCAGGCCCAGGAGGGTGTGGGCGAAGGCGAGGTGGGCGCCGCTCCAGCCGGAGATCTCGAAGGCCCGGACCGCCTCGGTGAAGAGGGCCTCGGCCCGGTCGGGGCGGTCCGCGAAGGCGTACGCGATGCCGGTGAGGGACGGGATCTCGAAGCCCCACTCCTGATCCGTCCAGCTGAGGCCCCGGGCGGGTGCGCCGTCGACGAGGGCGAGGTCGCAGAGCCGTACGACCTCGGCGGCGGGTTCCCCGCGCATCATCGCGTCGAAGCCGCGGACGGTGATGAGGGCCCGCTCGGAGTTGTCGGCTCCGGTGAAGCCCGCGGTGAGTTCGGCGAGGCGGCGGGAGCGGTCCGGGCCGTCCGCCTCGGCGGCCTGGAACCCCTCGTACATGAAGTGCGCGGCCTGGAGCCGCCGTCGGCCGGTGCCGGGCGGTGTCCGGGCGTGTTCGACGGCGGCGGCCCGCGCGGCCTCCTGGAGCTGGTTGTTGTGGGCGAGGGCCTGGACGAGCCGGAAGGTCGCGTCGATGCGCAGCTCGTCGTCGAGGCCGGGCAGGTCGAGCGCCGAGCGCAGGTGGCCGACGGTGGCGGCGGGCGCGGTGAGCAGGGAGGAGCAGCCGAGTTCGTACAGGACCCTGGCGTACGTGTCGGGGCCGGGCGGTTCGACGAGGGCCCGCTCCAGGCAGCGGCGGGCCGCGTCGGGGGCTCCGACGGCGAGGTGCTCGACGGCGGCGGCCCGCAGCAGGCCCACGACGTCCTGGTCGTCGTCGGGGTGCACTTCGAGGAGGTGGCGGGAGACGGCGGCCGGTCCGTGGCCCGCCCGGGAGAGCACCCAGGCCGCCTGCCCGTGCATGGCGGTCCGCCGCGCGGTGGGCACGGAGCCGTACACGGCGGTCGCGATGAGCGGATGCGTGAACTCCAGCGGGGGGGACGGGCACGGAGGCGAGTCCGTTCCGGCCCGTCGGCGGCGCCGCCACGATCCTGGCGGCCCGGAGGAGTTCGGTGTGCTCGGCGACCTGCTTCGCGTTCATGCCGGTGAGGGACGCGAGGAACTCGGGCGTGCTGTCCGTGCCGAGGACCGCGGTCGCCCAGGCGAGCTGGGTCGGGCCGCTGCCGAGCTCCTCCAGGCGGGCGACGAGTCCGCCGCCGCGGGTCCCGGCGCCGAGGCCGCGGAGGAGGCCGGCGGAGCCGGCGACGGGTTCGAGCATCCGGTCGCGGGCCTTGGCGAGCAACTCGACCGTCTCGTACGGGTTGCCGGAGGTCACCGTCCACAGTTCGCGGCAGAACGGCTCGTCCGCGTGCTCGCCGAGGGCGTCCCGGGCGAGTGCGGCGGTGGCCCCTGAGGTGAGGGCGTGCAGGCCCAGGGTGAGGACGGCGCGGTCCGCGAGCGCGGCGAGCGTCGCGGACGGGCCGGGGCCCTGCGGCTCGCGCACGAAGGGGCGGTGGGCGAGGACGACGAGGGCGGGCAGCCGGCCGTCGTGCCGGGTCCGGGTGAAGGCGTCGAGCCAGGCCAGGGATTCGGCGTCGGCCCAGTGGACGTCGTCCACGAGCAGCACCGGGGGCCGGTCCCGCAGCCGGTCCGCGAGGCGGTCCAGGAGCAGGGCGAGGCCGAGCAGCACGCCCTGCGGGTCGGCGGGCGCGTCCGAGGAGGGCGGGGCGATCCCGAGGGCCGGGGCCAGCAGGTCGAAGTGGTCGCCGAAGAGCTGCCGCACCTCGTCGGCGCCGAAACCGTCCAGGGCGGGCTGGAGCAGCTGGCGGGTGAGGTGGAAGGGGACGGAGGTGAGGGTCTCGCCGCCCCGGGCGGACAGGACGGTGCACCGGTCCCGGGCGGTGCGGTGTATCTCGGCGAGGAGCGCGGTCTTCCCTATGCCCGCGTCGCCCCGGTAGACGAGGATGCCGCCGCGCCCGGGACCGCCGGCCCTGGCTCCGGCGACGAGTTCGTCGACGGCGTGGGCGGCCGCGGCGAGCTCCGGGCCGCGTTCGAGCAGACCGCCCAGCTCCGCGTCGGAGACGTCCGGCGCGAACGGCGTTGCGGGCGGCGACTGTTCGGGATCCGTCGGCACCGGTGACTCACTCCCCACACACGAACTGTTGGCATGACGCGTCCGGCACCACCCGCGCGGATCGGAACAGTGCCGGACCGACGAGCCTAGCGCTCGTGATCGTCCGGGGGGTGACAATGGACGGGTGAACCGGACAACGGGTGACCAGGACGGGCGCGGCGGGGCCGGCGGCAGGGACCGTGACGAGGCGGGGCGGGCCCGGAGCGCCCGGCCGCGCGACGGGCTCGGCCGCCCGCTGCCGTACGGGACGGAGGGGGTGCCGCGGCAGCCCGAGGGGGTCGTGCGCGGACCCGACGAGACCCTGCGCGAGGCGCAGCGGCTGCTCGACGCCGGGATGCCCTTCCACGCGCACGAGGTCTTCGAGGACGCCTGGAAGTCCGGCCCGGAGGCGGAGCGGGACCTGTGGCAGGGGCTCGCCCAGCTGGCCGTCGGTCTGACGCACGCGGCCCGCGGCAACGCGGCGGGCGGCGCCCGGCTGCTGCGCCGGGGCGCCGGCCGTCTGACGGGCGCGGGCCCCGTCCCCGCCGACGCGTACGGGATCGACGTCGCCGGTCTCGTGACGTGGGCGCGGGAGTTGGCCGAGCGGGCGGAGGGCGGAGGCCGGGTGGTGGACGCGGCGACGGAGGCGCCCCGGCTGCGGCCCGGGGGCCGTTAGCCCGCCGGTTCGCTACTGCTCCAGTTCGCGTCGCAGTACGGAGGTGTGGCTCACGGACGGGTCCTTCGCGGCCGTCAGGAGGGTGACCGTCTCCCGGGCGGCGAGGTCCCGGAGCCGGTCGAGCGCCGCGGCGGCCTCCGGGGCGTCGAGTTCGGCCTCGTAACGCCGGCAGAACTCCTCGTACTCGCCTTCGGGGCCGTGGTACCAGCGGCGGAGTTCGGTGGACGGGGTGAGCGCCTTGGGCCACTCGTCGACGTGGGCGTCCGTCTTCTTGAGTCCGCGCGGCCAGAGCCGGTCGACGAGGACGCGCACCCCGTCGTCGGGTGACGGGTCCTCGTAGACGCGGCGGACGCGGACGGCGGGGGTGCGTGCGGCGGCCATGGCTCCAGGGTGCAGGACGGAGCCGGGCCCCACCGCCCCCGACGCGCGGCGCGGGGGGCCGTCTCGTCGTTCGACGTGCGCGGCGGGCCTCGTCGGCCGAGGTGCGCGGCGGGCCTCGGGCGACGCGCCGGGCCCGTGGTCTCAGCCCTCGACGCGCAGTGCCGGGAGGAGGACGGAGTCGACGAAGGCACGCATGGTCGAGGCGTCCGCGAACCGCTCCTCGAAGAGCCGCTCGATGCGGAGCACGCCCATGAAACAGGGGGCGACGAATCCGATCGCCGGGTTGTCGGCGTCGACCTCGCCGCGCTCGACCGCCCGCGCGACGACGGCGTCGAGGGCCGCGACCTCGGGGGCGATGACGGTCTCGCGGAGGGCGGCGCGCAGGTCCGGGTGCTGGATGTAGGCCTGGGCGACGGCCTCCATGAGCTCGGCGTCCCGCTCGCGCCGGGAGGCGGCGACCCGGGCGGCCTCGCGCAGGTCGCCGGCGAGGGTGCCGGTGTCGATGCCGGCGAAGACGATGCAGCGGCGCTGGGCGAGGGCGGCGGTCACGAGCTGGGCCTTGGTGCCCCACTGCCGGTAGAGCGTCGCCTTGCCGCACTTGGTGCGGGCGGCGACGCCCTCCATGGTCACCGAGTCGTAGCCCCCCTCGCGGAGAAGGCGGAGCACGGCGTCGTAGAGCTCCGTCTCGCGCTCCGGCGTGATCTTGCTGCGACGGGCTGCGGCGGTCGCGGCCTCTGTGGACATCGATCCTCCCGGACACCTCTGTCTCTGCACATACGAGAGTAGGGGGCGCACAATCGAGACGCAAACGTATCGAGACGCTTGCGTCTCGATGAAAACGGATCTAGGCTCACTCCGTTTGTTGGCGATTTGACGGATTAGAGGGCCGCACGATGGCTGTCGGGACAAGCGGGATACGAGGACCGCGTCCTGCAGGACCGAGGGTGCTCCCCACCCCCGGCCCCGCCAGGCACGACGGGCACCGGGAGGAGGCGGGAGCCGCTCCCGAGTCGGAGCCGGAGCCGGACTCGGAACCGAAGTCGGAACCGGAACCGGAACCGGCGGCGGGACCGGATCCCGGTCAGGCGCCGGTACCCGCGTCGCCGCCCGCGCCCGCCCGGCCGCCGCTCCTGCGCGAGCTCCTGCTCGTCACCGCGCTCTTCCTCGTCTACAAGTTCGGCCGGCTCTTCGCCAACGGCCACGAGACCCGCGCCTTCCGGAACGCCGACCGCGTCTGGGACGCCGAGCGGGCGATCCACCTGCCGGGCGAAGGAACGATCCAGCGACTGCTCCTGCACGGCGAACCGCTGATCCACGCGGCGAACACGTACTACGCGGCCGTGCACTTCCCGGCCACCATCGCCTTCCTCGCCTGGCTGTACTGGCGCCGCCCCGCGCACTACCTGTGGTCGCGCCGGGTGCTGGCCCTCGTCACCGGCGCCGCGCTCGCGCTGCACCTCCTGGTCCCGCTCGCGCCGCCCCGGATGCTCGCCGCCTCCGGACTCGTCGACACGGCCCGCGTCTACGGCCCCTCCGTCTACGGGGCGACGCCGGAGACGGACTCGATGGCGAACCAGTTCGCGGCCATGCCGTCCCTGCACTTCGGCTGGGCCCTCATGGTCGCGATCGGCCTGATCGCCGCCACCCGGTCCCACTGGCGGGCGCTCTGGCTGCTGCACCCGCTGCTCACCCTGCTCGTCATCGTCGGCACCGCCAACCACTACTGGTTCGACGCGCTCGCCGCCGCCGCCCTCCTCGGCCTCGCGCTGCTCGCCGTCCGCGCCCCCGGCCGTCCGACGGCGCCCCCACCCGTCCCCCGCCCGCTCGGTGCGGCACCCCTCCCGGTCGGAGCCCTGCGATGAACCCCGCCGCCGGTACCGCGCTCGCGGTGCTCCTCTCCCTCGTCTCCGCCGCCGGGTACGCGCTCGCCGCCGTCGCCCAGGCCCGGCTCGCCGCCGCCTCCCCCGCCGCTCCCGACGGGCGCGGCGCACTGCGCGCCCTGCTCGCGCGCGGGCAGTGGTGGTGGGCGGTCGGACTCAACGCGGCCGGAGCCCTCGCCCACGTGGCCGCCCTCCACTACGGGCCGCTGACGCTCGTCCAGCCGCTCGGCGCGCTGACGCTCGTCGCGGCGCTGCCGCTGGGGGCGTACTGCGCACGGCGCCGGGTGACCCGTACCGAATGGCGCGGGGCCCTGTGGACCCTGGGCGGGCTCGTCGGACTCGTGGCGGTGACCGGGCCCACGGCCCCCGGCGAGGCGCTCAGCCTGCGCGAGTCCCTGGTCGTCGCCGCGGCGACCGCGCTCCTGATCTCCGTACTGGCCTCCGGGCGGGTGCGCGGGCGCGAGCAGGACGGGACCGGCGGCCCGGCCGCGCGCGGTCTCGGGCACGCCACGGCATCCGGAATCGCCTCGGGCGTCGCCTCGGCGCTCACCCAGACGCTGACCGCCGCGCTCGCGCTCGACCTGCCCGGCACCGAGCCGACCTGGTGGCAGACCGCGCTGCTCGCGGTGCTGATCTCCGGCTTCGCCACCGGCGGCCTGCTGCTGTCCCAGACCGCCTACCGGGGCGGGCTCGCGGCGCCGCTGGCCGTCGTCAACCTCTCCAACCCGGCGGCCGCCGCGGTGATCGGCGTGGCCCTGCTCGGCGAGACCTTCCGCGCGGGCGTCTGGGGCTGGCTGATCGCGGCCGCCGCGTCGCTGGTCGCGGCGCGGGGCGTGGTCCTGCTGACGAAGGGCGGAGCGGCGACGGCGGAGCCGGCATCGACGGCCGGGCCGAGACCGGCCGCGGTTCCGGCGGCCGGGCCGGCCGGGGCTTCGGGCTCCGCGCCGGCACCGCCGGCCACGCCGGCCACGATGGCTTCGCCTGTCCAGCCGGTCTCGCCAGTCTCGCTGGTCCCGCCAGTCCTGCCGGTCTCACAGGTCCCGCCGGCCTCACCGGCCTCACCGGTCCTGCCGGTCTCACCGGTCCTGCCGGTCTCACCGGTCCTGCCGGTCTCGCCGGCCTCACAGGTCTCACAGGTCCCGCTGGTCCTGCCGGTCTCATCGGTCCCGCCCGTCTCACTGGTCCCGCCAGCCTCACCGGTCTCGCCGGTCGGGGGAGCCTTGCTCGCGGCCGTACCGGCGCCGCCCGTCGCCCCGGAGGGGCGGCCGGGGCAGACGCCCCGCGCCGCCGGCCTGGGCGCGCCGGAGGGCGAGCCGATGCCGGCGCCGGTCGCGGGATGAGGGCGGCGGCCGCGCCGACCGCGGACCGGCCGCCCCTTCACCGAAGAGCCGCGCCCTGCCTGAATGCGTCATCTTGACGACAACTACCCGAGCCACCTATCGTCAGTGTGACGACAAGGGGGTTTTCATGGCCGGCATCACCCGGCGGGCCGGCTGGCGCCATCTGCGCTCCGCGCCCACCGCCCACATCCGCCACCAGCGCCGCGGCAGGCTCGTCCACGACGGCGAAGGGCTGAGCTTCTGGTTCCGGCCGCTCACCGCCGCCCTCTCCGAGGTGCCGGTGAACGACCGCGAGCTCGCGATGGCCTTCCACGCCCGCACGGCGGACTTCCAGGACGTGAGCGTGCAGTCCACCGTCACGTACCGGATCGGCGACCCCGGCGCGGCGGCCACCCGGCTCGACTTCTCCATCGACCCCGACACGGGCGCGTGGCGCGGCACGCCGCTGGAGCAGATCGCCACCCTCCTCACCGAGACCGCCCAGCAGCACGCCCTCGACGTCCTCGCCCGCACCACCCTCGCCGCCGCGCTCGTCGACGGCGTGGCGGCCGTACGCGACCGCATCGCGGCCGGACTCGCCGCCGAGCCACGCCTTCCGGACACCGGCATCGAGGTCGTCGCGGTCCGTGTGGTCGCGATCCGGCCCGAGCCCGAGGTCGAGCGCGCCCTGCGCACGCCCGCGCGTGAGCAGATCCAGCAGGAGGCCGACCGGGCCACGTACGAGCGGCGCGCGGTCGCCGTCGAGCGGGAACGCGCCATCGCCGAGAACGAACTCGCCAGCAAGATCGAGCTCGCCCGGCAGGAGGAGCGACTCGTCGAGCAGCGCGGCACCAACGCGCGTCGCGAGGCCGAGGAGAACGCGGCCGCCGACGCGGTACGGGCCGAGGCCGAGGCCGCGCGGAAGGTCCGGCTGGCCCGGGCCGAGGCGGAGGCGGCACGGGAGGTCGGCGAGGCGCGCGCCGGAGCGCAGTCCGCGTGGCTGCGGGCGCACGCGGAGGCCGACCCGGCGACCCTGCACGCCCTGGCCGTGACCCGGGCGGCGGAGAACCTGCCGCACATCGAGCACCTGACGCTCTCCCCCGACGTGCTGACCGGACTGCTCGCCAAACTGGGCGGCGAGGGCGGGGCACGGCCGTGAGCCTCGCGCCGCGCGCGGTGCTCGTGCACCGGACCACGGAGTACGAGGAGCTGCTCGCCCGGCACGGCACGCACGGGCAGGCCGCGTTCTTCCTCTCCGCGCGCGGCCGTTCCGTCGACGCGGTGCGCGAGCGGCACGAACGCGCCCGGCGGGCGCTCGCCGAGGTGGCGGGCGCGGTCCCGCTGACGTGGCGCCAGACCCGGGTCGAGCGCGCCGACCTGGACCGGTTCCTGTTCGGACCCGAGGACGTCGTCGTGGTGGTCGGGCAGGACGGGCTCGTCGCCAACACGGCGAAGTACCTCACGGGGCAGCCGGTCATCGGCATCGACGCCGACCCCGGGCGCAACCCGGGCGTCCTGGTCCGGCACCGCCCGGACCGGGCGCGACGGCTGCTGCCGTACGCGGCGGGGGCGGGGGCGGCGGTCGACGAGCTGACGATGGTCCAGGCCGTCACCGACGACGCGCAGCGGCTCCTCGCGCTGAACGAGATCTACGTCGGCCCGCCCGGCCACCAGACCGCCCGCTACACGCTCGGACTCGACGGTACGGACGTCCCGCCCGAGTCCCAGGCCTCCTCGGGCGTCCTGGTCGGCACCGGCACGGGCGCCACGGGCTGGCTCCGCTCCCTGTGGGAGCAGCGCTCCAGCGCGCTCGCCCTGCCCGCGCCGGCGGACGCACGGCTCGCCTGGTTCGTCCGCGAGGCCTGGCCGTCGCCGACGACCGGCACCACCCGCGTCGAAGGCCTCCTGGACGCGGGGCGGGGCCTGCGGCTCACCGTCGAGTCGGACCGCCTGGTCGCCTTCGGCGACGGGGTCGAGTCGGATGCCCTCGAACTGACCTGGGGCCAGACGATCCACCTCGCCGTGGCGCCCTCCCGCCTGCGGCTGGTCCACTGAACGCGGACCCCTGGCCCTGTCGCGGGCAATCGCTCCGCCGGGGCGGCGCCCGCCCCCGCCCCCGTTGTGGGCAATCGTTCCGCTGGGGCGGAACGGGTGGGCACAACGGAACGGCGCCCTTGCCGGCGCCAGAGGCTCCCGCGCCCGAACCCGCACCACTTTGTGCGCCGCCGCTCGGGGTACAGGTCCAGGCCCGAAAGGCGGAGCGCGCCCGCAGAGGCGCCGTCCCGTGTGCCCACCCGTCCCGCCCCAGCGGGACGATTGCCCACACGGGGGCAGCAGTGGGGCACCGCCCCGCGGGCGCGGGCCCACACGGGCAGGTCGGGGCCCGCACGGCGGGCAAGGACCGGTCGGCGGCCGGAATCGATCGGCGAGGCTCCGCGGCGGCCCGGCCCGGCGTTATGCTCGGCGCGCTTTGCCCGGGTTCCGACCGCTCGGGCCTCCGCCCGCCTCCCCGCCCGGCCGTCGAAGGACACCCCATGACCTCCGTCTCCCCCGGTTCCCTGTCCGTCTCGTCCGCCACGCCGCAGGACTGGACGATCGTGCGGTCCTGGGCCGCCGAGGAGGGGTGGAATCCCGGACTCTCCGACATTCCGGCCTTCTTCGCCCAGGACCCCGCCGGTTTCTTCCTCGGCCGGGTCGACGGGGAGCCCGTCTCCGCCATCTCTGTCGTCACTTACGACGACTCCTACGCCTTCCTCGGCTTCTACCTCGTCCGCCCCGAACTCCGCGGCCTCGGGCACGGACTGGCCACCTGGCGGGCCGCGCTCGCCCACGCCGGCGGCCGGACCGTCGGGCTCGACGGGGTGCCGGACCAACAGGACAACTACCGCCGCTCCGGCTTCACCACGGCCTACCGCACCGCGCGGTACGTGGGCGAGGTCCCGGCCCCCGAGCGCCCCGCGGCCGGCGTCGTGGCCGCCGGGCAGATCGATCCGGCCGCCCTCGCCGCGTACGACGGCGTCTGCCACCACGCCGACCGGCCCCGGTTCCTGAGCGCCTGGCTGGCCACTCCCGGCCATCGGGCGCTGGCCCGCGTGACCGACGGCCGGTTGACCGGGTACGGCGTGGTCCGTCCCGCCGAGGACGAGGCCCGGGTGGGGCCGCTGTTCGCCGATACCCCGGCGGACGCGGCGGCCCTGCTCGACGGCCTCGCCGCCGAGGCGCGGGAGTTCGGCGCGGCCCGTATCGCGGTCGACATGCCGGAGGCGAATCCGGCGGCGGCCCGGCTGGCCCAGGACCGTGGTCTGGAGCCGACGTTCGAGACGGCCCGGATGTACACGGGCCCGGTCCGTCCCGTGGCACGGGAGCGCGTCTTCGGCGTCACCACGCTCGAACTCGGCTGATCCCGCCGTCCTCCGCACCGGCAGGGAGGGGAAGGAGCCGACCCCGAGCCGGCAGCCTCCCTGCCGCAACGCGGCAACGCCGCAACGCCGCAATGGATCCCGCTCGGGCCGACCCTGAGCGAACCAACCCCGCACGGACCGATCCCGCACAGGCCGATCCCGCTCGGACCGACCCCGAGCGAACCAATCCCGAACGAACCGGCCCCGCCCGAGCGCCTCCACCTCCGGCACCGCCTCCGCGCCTCCCCTCCCCCGTCGAGCCCCCACGACGCGCGCCGCCTCCCGCACCCGCGCCGGGACTCCGGAGGAGCCCCTCCGCCCCCTCCGCCCCCTCCGCACCCTCCCCGCGGGCCTCCATCCCAGCCCCCCCGCAACACCCCCTTCACCCCCTCCCCTCTCCGGACCCCCGCCGCCCCCTGAGGGGGTACAAGGGTTTTCCCCGTATCGGGTTCACCCCCCCGTTCCCTACTGTCCTCCGCACCGGCAGATATCATCCCCCGAGCGCACCGTGACAGGTGCATGCGGAGGGTGCTGTCCGCCGGTGGCGGCCTTGACCCGGGCCGTCGCGCCGGTGGCGGCGCACGGGCCCCCCAAGCCCAGGGAACCTCGGACGCGACCCCACTTCGCCCCGTGTGTCCCGCGCCGCCGCCACTGCTCCGCAGTTACGTCGTACTCGAAAGGGCCACACCTTGAACGGTTCCAGGCGGAGAGTCATATCCGTGGTCGCGAGCGCCGCGATCCTCGGCGCCGCTGCCATGACTTCCGGGGCGTTCGCCGCCACCCCGGTCGCTGCCACCCCGAAGCCGGTTCCGGCTTCGCAGGCGATGCGGGCGCTGCCCGACGCCCCCGTCGAGAAGGTGATCGTCACCTACAAGAGCCGGACCGCCGAGGCCGGTTCCAACGCCGCCGCGAAGAGCGACACGGCCGAGAAGGCCGCGAAGACGGGCGAGAAGCTCTCCTTCGAGCGCCGCCTCGCCGGCGGTGGCGCCCTCGTCGACCTGGGCGACAAGGCGACCAAGCAGGACGTGACCGAGGTCATGAACGCGTTCCGCGCCGACCCGTCCGTCGCCTCGGTCGAGCCCGACATCCGCGCCTACGCGATGGCGGTCACCCCGAACGACACCGACTACGCCAAGCAGTGGGACCTCTTCGAGCCCACCGGTGGCATGAACGTTCCTGCGGCCTGGGACAAGACGACCGGCTCCGGCGTCACCGTCGCCGTCATCGACACCGGCTACGCGGCCCACTCGGACCTGGCGTCCAACGTCATCCCCGGGTACGACTTCATCACGTCCTCGACCGACGCCCGTGACGGCAACGGCCGCGACGCGGACGCGAAGGACGAGGGCGACTGGAACGCCACCGACGGCGAGTGCGGCACCGGCTCCAAGGCCTCCAGCTCCTCCTGGCACGGCACCCACGTGGCCGGCACCATCGCCGCGGTCACCAACAACACCAAGGGCATCGCGGGCATCGCGTACAACGCGAAGATCCAGCCCGTGCGCGTGCTCGGCAAGTGCGGCGGCTCGTCCTCCGACATCGCCGACGCCATCACCTGGGCCTCCGGCGGCTCCGTGCCGGGCATCCCGGCCAACCCGAACCCGGCCAAGGTCATCAACATGAGCCTGGGCGGCGCGAGCTCCACCTGCCCGAGCGTCTACCAGACCGCGATCAGCGGCGCCGTCTCGCGCGGCACCACGGTCGTCGTCGCCGCGGGCAACAGCAACGCCAACGCCTCCGGCTTCACCCCCGCGAACTGCTCCGGCGTCATCACCGTGGCGTCGACCAACCGCGCCGGTGCCCGGTCGTACTACTCCAACTACGGCACCATCGTGGACGTGGCCGCGCCCGGCGGCGAGACCCGCAACGCCACCGACACGCCCGGCACCGTCACCACCCCCGAGAACGCGATCTACTCCACGCTGAACTCGGGCCTGACGACCCAGTCGACCGAGACGTACAAGCCCTACCAGGGCACCTCGATGGCCGCGCCGCACATCGCCGGTCTGGCCGCCCTGCTGAAGTCGGCCAAGAGCACCCTCACCCCGGCCGACATCGAGTCCGCGATCAAGAACACCGCCCGCCCGCTGCCCGGCGCCTGCACCGGCGGCTGCGGCACCGGCATCGCCGACGCGACGAAGGCCGTGGACTCGGTCCTCAACACCACCCCGCCGACCGGCACCGTCTTCAGCAACCCGACGAACGTGACGATCGCCGACAACGCCACCGTGTCGTCCTCGATCGCCGTCACCGGCCTCGCCGGCAACGCCCCCGCCACCCTCAAGGTCGGCGTGGACATCAAGCACACCTGGCGCGGGGACCTGGTCATCGACCTGGTCGCCCCCGACGGCACGGTGCGCAACCTGAAGGCCTCGTCCTCCTCGGACAGCGCCGACAACGTCCAGACCACCTACACGGTCGACGCGTCGACCGAGCTCGCCAACGGCACCTGGAAGCTCCAGGTCCGCGATGTGGCCTCGGGTGACACCGGCTACATCGACTCGTGGAGCCTCACTTTCTGACGCACCGCCCGCACCACCCCTGAACCACCCCCCACATCAGCATCATTGCTGGTCAGCGACGCGCCCGTGGTCTACACCACTGGCGCGTTCTGGCGTTGTGGGAGCGTCGTGGGAGCGCGCCCGCCCCAGGCCTCCTGTCCGTATGCCGGACAGGAGGCCTGGACTGTGCCGGTCCGCTCCGTATTCTCTGCGCACGGGGTCCATGGGCCGGGCCCCGAGGGGCCGGAGGTGGTGGACAGTGACGACAGCTCCGCAGAGCCCTGCACCGGTGGGCCGGGGGGAACTCCTCACCCGCCTGGAACGCGCCCTCCACACCCGGGGCCGCGCCCTGCTCACCGGCCCCGCCGGCGTCGGCAAGACCGAGGTCGCGCTCGCCGAGGCGGCCCGCGCGGAGGCGCGCGGCGAGACCGTGCTGTGGCTCGCGACCCTGCCGTCCGACCGCGAGATCCCCGGGGCGGCGGCCGCGGCGCTCGTGGCCTCGGTGGCGGCGACCGTCACCTGGCCGGGGCTCGGCACCAGCCGCCCCGAACCGCCCGCCCCGCACGCTCCCGCCACCGAGCCGTACGGGGCCGGAGGGACCGGCGCGTCCGGAGCCGACCCGGCCGCGGCGGGCGCGCCGGTCTCCGGCCCCCTCGACCCCGGCGCGCTCACCTCCGGGATCCTCACCTCCGGCGTGCTCAACGCCGGGATCTTCTCCTCCGGGGTCTTCGACCAGCTGCCAGGCCCCCAGCGCACCGCCGTCGCCATGCTCTGCCGCGAGGCGCCGATCGACGCCGGCGGCTGGGACCCGATCGCGCTGCGCCTCGGCATCGCCCGGATCCTGCGCGCCCTGACCTGCCGCGGCCCCGTCCTGCTCGTCGTCGACGGGGTGCAGCACATCGACGCGGACAGCGCGGACCTGCTCCGGTTCGCCCTCCACCTGGCCCCGCCCACGCTGCGGGTGGTGGCGGTGGAGACCCCCGAGCCGTACGCCGAGGCCCACGAGCCGTACCGCGAGAGCCACCGCCCCGAGGACCCGCACGCCGCACACCTCTGGGTGCCGTCCGAGGCGGACGTGCTGCGCGTCCCGCCGCTGCAGGCCGACGAGATCGCCGAACTCCTCATCCACCACCGGCTGCCCTCCCGGATGGCCGGCCGCATCCACCGCGCGAGCGGCGGCAATCCACGCCTCGCGCTCGCCGTCGGCCGCTCCCTCGCCGACGCGCGGACCCCGGTGCACCACGCGGAGGCGCTGACGCTCTCCGGGCGCGCCCGCGACCTGGCCCGCCAGCTCCTGGGCGCCGCGCCCCCCGCCGTACGCGAGACGCTGCTGCTCGCGGCGCTCGCGCTGCGCCCCTCCGCCACGCTGGTGCGGCGGGCCGGGCGGCCCAGCGCGGAGGCGGACCTCGCCGCCGCCGAGCGGGCCGACCTGGTGTCGCTGTCCGAGGACGGCTCGGTGACGTTCACCGCCGGACTGCTGCCCTCCACCCTGGTGCACGACGCCTGCTGGGCCGAGCGGAGCGCCGGGCACGCGGCCCTCGCGGAGGTCGTGGACGACCCCGTCGAGGCGGTGCGGCACCGGGCGCTGGCCACCGATCGGCCGGACGAGGAGCTCGCCGCCGAGGTCGCGGCCGCCGCCGATCTGGCCCGGCGGCGCGGAAACAGCGCGCTCGCCGCCGAACTGGCGCTGCTCGCCGCCGAGTCGACCCCCGGCCGGCACGGGACGCGGCGGATCGCGCGGCTCGTCGACGCCGCCGAGGAGGCCGTCCACGCCGCCCGCGCCGACCTCGCGATGCGGGCCGCCACCGATCTGCTCGCCCGGGACGCGGGACCGTCCGACCGGGTCAGGGCGCGGCTCGCCGTGCTCGACACGGCGGGTCAGGGGCTCACCGGGCTCGACGAGATGTACGTCCACGCCATGGAGGACTCCGAGGGGGACACCGCCCTGCGGGCCGCCGTGCAGCTGCGGCTCTCCCTCAAGTACGTGCTGGCGGACGGCGATCCGGAGCGCTCGCGGGCGGCGGCGGTCGAATCGGCCGCGCTGGCCTCCTCGTTGGGCGATCCCCGGCTCGCGGCGCAGGCCCTGACGGTGCAGGCGCGGATGGAGCGGGCCCTCGGGACCCCGGACGCCGAGACCGTGCTCGCGCAGGCCCGCGGTCTGGAGCGGGCCGAGCGTCCGCTCGGCATCCGGAACGCCGCCCAGATCCTGACGATCCGCCACGCCCTCTACGACGACCGGCTGAACGACGCCCGGGACGAGCTGAACGCGCTCCTGCCCCTGGTCCAGCGGCGCGGCTCGGTGGAGGACATCATCGAGCTGTTCTCCACGCTGGCCGCGATCGAGTCCCGTCGGGGCGCCTGCGCGGCCGCGCTCTCGCACGCGGGGCAGGCGCTCGCGCTCACCCTGGAGGCGGGCCTCTCCCCCGGCCCCGCCTGGTACACGCTTGCGCTCGCGGAGACGGCCGGCGGCAGCTTCGCGCGGGCCGCGAGCTACGCCCGCCGCAGCGTGCAGGCCTCGGAGGAGGAGGGCGACCGCGTCTTCCTCTCCCGCAGCCGGTACGCGCTCGGCCGCGTCCAGCTGATCACCGGTGACGTCGCCACCGCCCTGGAGACGCTGCGGCGGGTGCAGGCCGACGAGCGCGCCCAGTCGACGGTGGACCCCGCGATGCTGCGCTGGCACGAGGAGCTGGCCGAGGCGCTGCTCGCCCAGGACGCGGCCGACGAGGCGCTGGCGCTCCTGGCGGAGGTGCGGCCGGTGGCGGAGCGCCTGGGGCGGTCCACGGTGCTGCTGGGCTGCGACCGGGCGTACGCGCTGTGCCTGGCGGCGGAGGGGCGGACGGACGAGGCGGCCGAGCTGCTCACCCGTACGGCCGAGAGCTTCGGCCGGGCCGGGCTGCCGCTGGAGCGGGGGCGGGTGCTGATCGCCCTGGCGCGGGTCGAGCGCCGGCGCCGGCGCCGGTCGGCGGCGCAGGCGGCCCTGCACGAGGCGGCCTCGGTCTTCGAGCGGGCCGGGGCGGCTCCGTGGCTGGCCCTGGCGAGCGAGACGCCGGCCGGCGAGGGCGCCGGGACCGGCGCCGGGGTCGAGGAGTCGATGCCCGCGCTCTCCTCCCTGACGGAGGCGGAGCTGCGCCTCGCCCGCCTGGTGGGCCAGGGGGCGAGCAACCAGGAGGCGGCGGCGAAGCTGTACCTGAGCGTGAAGACGGTGGAGGCGCGGCTGACCCGCATCTACCAGAAGCTCGACGTCCGCTCCCGCGCACAACTGGCGACGGCCCTGCGCCCGTGACGCCTCCGGGCGACGCCGATACGCCGCCCCCGGCACCCGCCACCCCGCAGCCCGCACGACCGGCCCCTCCCCCGAGCGCCGACCACCCCCGCACTCCCCCGAGGCCCACCCCACGACAGGCCCGCGCCGGACGCCCCGCAGCCCCACGGCCCGCACGAACGGCGCCTCAGCCCCCACCCGAGGCCCAGACCCGGCAAGGCCGCCCCGGGGCCCGGTCGCCCGCACGGACGAGCCCCTCAGGTCCCGTCCGACGGACCGGTGCCCACCCAGGGCCCGGCACCCGGCAAGCCGCCCCCGGCACCTCATGGTCCCGCAGCTCGCACGAACGGCCCCCGGCCCCCGGACCCCGCCCGGCGGACCGACACCCGCCCAAGGGGCCGGCCCGCGGCGAAGCGCCCGGGGTGCGGGGTCCGGGAGACCGGCTCCGCCCCTCGGGTGCCGTCACCCGGTTCAGGCCGTCGGGGCGCCGAACCACTCGGTCAGGGGGCCGCGGAGGTCCTCCTGGTCCTCGCCGACCCACACCACGTGGCCGTCCGGCCGCAACAGCACGGCGGGGGCGTCCAGTTCCTCGCTGACGTCGACGACGTGGTCGACGCGGTCCGCCCAGCCCTCCACCGAGAGCCGACCGGTCTGGTCGAGCAGCAGCCCGCGACCGCCGTGCGTCAGCTCGTACAGCCGCCCCCGCTTCAGCGCCACGTCCCGCAGCCGACGGCCGAGGAGTTCATGGCCCTCGCCGAGGTCGTAGCGGACGTCGACGGCGGTGATCATGCCGGTCACGTACCGGTTGACCTCCTCGAAGTCCATCAGCTCCGAGAACAGCTCCCGCAGCGCGGTCGCGCCGGGGTCGGTGCCGAGCAGCGTCATCTGCGCGCGGGTGTTCTTCACGACACGGGCACCGACGGGGTGCCGTTCGGCCTCGTATGTGTCGAGCAGTCCCTCCGGCGCCCAGCCGGCGACCGCAGCGGCCAGCTTCCAGCCGAGGTTGAACGCGTCCTGGATGCCCAGGTTCATGCCCTGGCCGCCGGTCGGCGGGTGGATGTGCGCCGCGTCGCCGGCCAGGAACACCCGGCCGACCCGGTAGCGCTCGGCCTGCCGGGTGGCGTCGCCGAAGCGGGACAGCCAGCGCGGCGAGTGCACGCCGAAGTCGGTGCCGGCGACGGCCCGCAGCCGCCTCTTGAACTCGTCGAGGGTCGGCGCGTCCGCACGGTCCTCGGCCACGCCGTCGGCGGGCACGCCGACGCGGCACACCCCGTCCGCCAAGGGCTGTACGCCGAACCGCAGTTGCGTCTTGCGGACCTCCGCGACGACGGAGGCGATCGTCTCCGGGTCGGCGGTCACCTCCATGTCGCCGAGGAGCGTCCAGACGGTGGCGGGCTCGCCGGGGAAACCGACGCCGAGCAGCTTGCGCACCGTGCTGCGGCCGCCGTCGCACGCGGCGACGTAGCGGGAGCGCAGTGCGGTGCCGTCCGCGAGCTCGACGGTCACCCCGTCCTCGTCCTGGTCGATCCCGACCACCTCGGTGCCGCGCCGGATCTCCGTGCCGAGTTCGAGGGCGCGCTCGTTCAACAGCCGCTCGGTGACCGGTTGCGGCGTGGCGAGGCCGTACGGGTGGGCCGTGTCGAGCCGCTCCGGCCACGGCTTCATCACGCCGCCGAAGAGACCGCCGACCGAGAACTTCTCACTGACCGCGGTGAACCGCTCCAGCAGGCCCCGCTGGTCCATCATCTCGACGCTGCGCGCGTGCAGACCCTGTCCGCGGGACTCCCGGGTCGGCTCGGCCAGCTTCTCCAGGACGACCACCCGCACGTCGTGCAGCCGCAGTTCGCTCGCCAGCATCAGACCGGTCGGTCCGCCGCCGACCACGATCACATCAATCATCAGTACGCCCCGTTTTCCGCAGTTCCTTGCTTCGAACGGAGATTCTGCGGCACGACGGGGGCCTTGCCGCAAGGCCCCCGGTGCGCTATATCTTGAGAGTGGCAAGGAGAGGTCGTCCCTCCTTGCCTTTGTTCGTTTTCCGGCCCTTCGCCCTCGGGCCGCTCAGATCGTGAAGGGGCGCTGGCCCAGGAAGTCCGGGGCCGGGGTGCCGGTCAGGTAGAGGTTCGGGCTCTGGGTCGGGGGCAGCCGGCGCTGGACGTGCCGGTGGAAGGTGCGGTAGTCGCCCCGGAAGGAGCCTCCGTCCCACACCTGGAGGAGGGCCTCGGTGAAGGCGCCGTTGACGTCGCCGTCGGCGGCGACCTGGTTGTCCTGGCAGGCCGAGACGAGCAGGGCGTCGTGGCCCGTCCCCCCGGCGGGGGCGTCCTTCGCCAGGGTCCGCTGGAGCTCTTCGAGGTAGGACCGGTCGCGCTCGTAGAGCTGCTGTTGCCGCGGCTCCGGCATGTAGCGGCCCGTGCTGTCGTCCGGTCCGCCGCCGGGGAGTTCGATACTGCTGCCGCTGTGGCAGCAGTCGAGGAGGGCGACGATCCGTACGTCGTCGGCGAAGGCGCGGAAGGCCTGCGCGACCTCGTCGTCGAGGAACTGGCGGTCGTAGAACACGAGGGTCTCGTCGAGGGCGTCGGGCTCGTCGTCGGGGCCCGTGACGTCGGGGACCTGGCCGCCGTGTCCCGAGTAGGTGAAGAGCAGGATGTCGCCGGGGACGAGGCGGGCGGCGGCGTCGCGGAGCACGGAGGTGACGTTGGCGACCGTGCCCTCCGGGGTGAGCAGGGTGGTGGCCGCGAAGCCGGCGGTCCTGGCCAGCCGTGCCATGTCGCGGGCGTCGTTCTCGCAGGCGACCAGGGTGCCGTCCCAGCCCTCGTATCGGGCGGGGTCGACCCGGTTCAGTCCGACGTGCAGGGAGAGTCCGGTGGCCATGGGGTGCCTCCTCGTGCGGAGCGGAGGGATGCCGGGGCGGGAGAGCCGGGGCGGGGACTGCGGGGAACCAGGGGTGCGGGGGAGAAGCAGGGGCGGTAGAGCCGGGGCGGGGACTGCGGGGGAACCAGGGGTGCGGGGAGAAGCGGGGGCGGGGAACGCCGGGGGCTGAGGGAGACGCCGGGGGCGGGGCTGCCGTGGCGGGGGATGCCGGAGGCCCGGTGTCGCCGGGGCGGCTGATCGAGTGGCCTGTGGTCCTGCGCCGAGCACGACCCCCTCCACGCGGTACTTACATCGTATGAATCCTTCCGATCCTCCGCCCCCTCCCGCATCGCCCGTCGTCGCGGGACCCGACGCCCGCCGTGCCGCCCTCGCCGGCCGCACCGGCTACGACGAGGCCTTCCTCGGCCCCGTCGTCCCGCTGGCGCTCCCGGTCCGGGAGACGGTCGAGACGGTGATCCTGCCGTACACCCACTTCACCGTGGTCTTCCGGCCCGACCGGCGGCTCGCGGCCTCGACCGCGGTCTGCATCGAGGGCGGTGCCCTCCTGGAGGACGTGCCCCGGGAGGACGTCTGGGAGTTCGACCCCCGGCTGCCGGAGGAGCAGCAGGCCGGCGACGAGATCTACCGGAACAACAGCCTCGACCGGGGTCATCTGGTCCGCCGGCTCGATCCGGTCTGGGGCGCCCCCGCCGTGGCGGCCCTGGCCAATGCGGACACCTTCCACTTCACCAACGCCGCTCCCCAGGCGGACGTCTTCAACCAGGGCAAGGAGCTCTGGCAGGGCCTGGAGAACTACCTGCTCGACCACGCCGCCGAGTACGACCGGAAACTGACGGTCCTCACCGGTCCGGTGCTCCAGGACTCCGACCCGCCGTACCGGGGCCTGCAGGTGCCGCTGCGGTTCTGGAAGGTGGCCGCGTTCATGCAGGACGGGGCGCTCGCCGCCGCCGCGTACGTCCTCGACCAGAGCCCCGACCTCAGCCGGGACGCGGAGCGGGCCCTGGCGGGGGCGACGGCCGGCGCACCGCCGCCGCTGGGGCCGTTCCGCACGTACCAGGTGCCCGTCTCGGACGTCGCGGAGATCACCGAGCTGGAGTTCGGGCCGCTGCCGGACGTGGACGTGATGCCGGTGTTCCGCGCCCCGGAGGAGCGCTGGCGGCGCCTGGAGTCGTACGGGGACATGGTGCTGCACCCCTGACGACGGCGGGGCCGCGAGCAGCGATTGCGACCGTCCCCGCCCGGTGAAACGATGAGAGGGATCAGCCAGTTCGTCTGGCCTCGACCGGTCATGTCCGGTCACGACTGATCTCGTCAGGTCCGGCGCCGGAGCGACCGGCGCTGCGCGAAGAGCGCCGGGCAGGTGCGGTATGCCGCTCACCGAGACGGAGTGGGGGCTCGTCGCCGGCTGGGTACGGGACCATCTCCTCGACACCCCCGAGCCGCGGGACCGGCTGCTGCGCGCGGGCCTTCCGGCCGACTTCGTCGAGGACCTGCCGCTCACCCCGGACCCCGGCCGGAACGCCCTGCTCGTGGTCGCCGCGTCCCGCCGGGACATCGCCCACCAGCGCCGGCTGCTCTCCGTGCTCGCGGGTCTCGACGCGCTGGCCGCGATCGACGATCCGCACGGCTTCGAGCAGGGCGCCGAGGCCCGGAACCTGCTGACGCGGCTGCGGGAGGACGAGCGGCTGCGCCGTTCCCCCCGGGACCCCTTCCACAGCACGCTCCTGAAGCACGGCACGGAGGTGTTCCTGGACCGGAGCGAGCTGCGCGAGAAGCTCCGGGACTTCCTGGCCGACCCGGAGCAGACGGTGTTCGTCGTCGACGGGCCTCCGGACAGCGGCCGCTCCTACACGTACGAGCTGATCCGCCACCTGGGCCAGCACTGCGACTTCCGTCCGGTCCGGGTCACGCTCTCCCGGACGTCCACGGCGGCGCGGCTGATGGAGCGGCTCTCGGCCTTCGTGGTGGGCCCGGAGGCCGACCGGCTCCCCCTGGACTCCACGCGGTTGAACGATCCACTGCCCTGCCTCGAGGACGCCGCGCACCGGATCGTCGCCCGGGCGACCGCCGCCGAGGAGCGCTTCTGGCTGGTCCTCGACGACTGCGACCGGCTCGACCCGCACTCGGACGTGTGGGACTGCATCGGCGTCCTCGCGCGGGCGATCTACGAGCACACCCCGGTCCGCGCCGAGACCGTGCCCCGCCTCGTCCTGCTCGGCTACGCGCCGACCATGCGCCAACTCCCGTACGAGATCCGCAAGAACGAGTGCCGGGACACGACCCGCCTCGTCGACGAGCACGATCTGCGGTCGTTCTTCCGGGAGTTCTTCACCGACACCGCCCCCGCCGGGCAGGAGGAGACCGTCCGCGAGCTCACGGAGACGGCCGTGGCCGAGGTGCTGCGGGCCGTCGAGTCGCCCTCGACGGAGGACGGTCACATGCGGCGGCTGTGCACGGCCGTGGAGGACGTCGTACGGCTCCACCGGGCGCTCCCGCCGACGTCACCGCCGCCGGGCGAGGCCGGTCACGTACTGCGGGACGCGCTGCGCACCGGTCTCGCCGCGCCCGCCGCCGCACTGCCCGGTCTGCGCAGGTCCTACCGCGAGGCCGCCTGCCTGCTCCAGGAGTTCGACCCCGCGCGGCTCCGGCTCGCCGGCGAGGAGCAGGCCACGGGGCGGGCCGTCCTGGAGCTCGTCGACGACTGCACGGCCCTGCCGGCGCCCGGGGCCACCGTGTGGACGCTCAAGCCCGAGATCCGCGACGCGGCCCTCGCGGGTCTCGCGGGTCCCGCCGCCGCCCTGGACGCCCTCCGGGCCAACATCGGCCTGCGGGCCGAGGGACCCGGCCCCGAGCGCACGGCCCTCGCCCTGCTGACGGGCGCGGGACCGCCCCCGGCGGAGGCGGCGGTCGTGGGCGCCGACTCCCACGACGAGGTCGAGGCGCTCTCCGACGCGCTGCAGGCCACGCTCTGGCTGAGCCGGGTCCCGGGCGTGACCGGACTGCCCGAGGTCGACGAGGTGCAGCGCCGCCTGGAGCGGGCCCGGCTCCTCCAGCCGATGCGCCGGCTCGTCCGGGGGACCTTCCACGGCCGCACCGCCGAACTCGACGCCCTGCACGCCTACATCGCGCTGCCCGAGGAGCCGGCGGAGCCGCCCGTCCTCCTGCACGGCGTCGGCGGGATCGGCAAGAGCACCCTGCTCGCCAGGTTCCTCGTCGACGCGCTCGCCGCCGCGGGCCCCACCGGATTCCCCTTCGCCCACATCGACTTCGCGCGCCCGACGCTCTCCGTCCACGAACCCGCCACCGTGATCGCCGAGACGGCCCGGCAGCTGGGCGTCCAGCATCCGGCCCACCGCGCGGCCTTCGAGGAGCTCGCCGACGAGTGCGAGCGGACGGCGGCGCTCCAGCGCGGCGAACGCAACGAGCTCGACGAGCTCCACCGGCTGGCCGGCACCCGGGCGACGCTCGGCCGCGACTACTCGTCCGACTTCCACGCCCGGGCCAGCGCCCGCGAGCAGGAGCTCGCCCACCGGGTCGCTTCCCTGGTCGCCGAGGCCGTCCGGCCGGCGCCGGGCGAGGCGCCGCCACCGCTGGTCGTGGTCGTCGACTCCTTCGAGGAGGCCCAGTACCGGGGCTCGCCCGTCATCGCCCGCATGTGGGCCGTCTGGACGGCCCTGCGGGCGGCCTACTCACGGCTCCGGTTCATCGTCTCCGGGCGCGCGCCGATCGACCACCCGGCCCGGGTCCTGACCCCGCGCACGATGGAGCTGACCGAGCTGGACCACGAGGCCTCCGTGGACCTGCTGATGTCCTCCGGGGTGACCGACGAACCGCTCGCCGAGGACCTCGCCGACCGGATCGGCGGCCATCCCCTGAGCCTCAAGCTCGCGGCGCGGACGGCGGTCGCCCTGGGCGCCGACTCCCCCTCGCTCGGCGAACTGCTGCGCACACTGCCCTCCCGGCGACGCTACTTCGACCGCCAGGTCGACCGGATGCTCATCCAGGGCACGCTGTACGACCGGCTGCTCAACCACATCGCGGAGGACGACGTCCGGGTCCTCGTGCAGGCGGGCCTGGCCCTCCGCTCCATCACCCCCGACCTGATCCGGGAGGTCCTGGCCGGGCCGGCGGGACTACACGTCGACACCCCCGGCGAGGCCCGCAGGCTCTACGGGCTGCTCACCTCCCGGGTCGACCTGATGGAGTCGGCGGGACCGGAGGCCATCCGGCACCGGACCGATCTGCGGGCGATCATGCTGCGCCTGTCGGACAGCGCGCGGACCGATCTGATGCGGGCGGTGGACCGGAGGGCCGTCGCGTACTACGCGGCCCGCGAGGGGCCCCGGGAGCGTGCCGAGGAGATCTACCACCGGCTCCGGCTCGGCGAGGACCCCCGTACGGTGGAGGCCCGTTGGGAGCCGGGCGTCGCGCCCTACCTGGGCGGCTCGACGTACCGGGAGATGGCGCGCCGCTCGGCGGCGTTCCTCCTCGGCCGGATCGGCGGCCACGTGCCGGACCAGATCATGGCCGAGGCCGACCAGGAGGACTGGGAGCGGATCGCGGCGCGCGAGGTCGAGGACCTGCTCACCCAGGGGTACGTGGAGGCCGCGGACCAGCGGCTTTCGGAGCGGCGGCCGTGGACGCCGTGCAGCAGGCTGCACGCGCTGCTCGCCGAGACGCTCGCCCGCTCGGGGCGGACGGCTCAGGCGCGCGAGGGCGCCGAGCGGGCCGTGGACCGGGCGGAGGAGGCCGGGTGCGCGGAGACCCAGCTCGAACTGCTCCAGCTGTCGGCCCGGCTCGCCCAGGACTCGGGCGACTTCGCGGAGGCGGACCGCGACCTCCAGGAGGCGGAGGAGATCGCCGCGGGCCTCGGGCTGCGCTACGAGTCGCTGGGGGTGCTTGTCGCCCGGTCGCGCCTCGCGGCGCTCGCGGACGTCGACGCCGCCCCGGCGGAGGAGCGCCTGGCCCGGACGCTGCGCGGAATGCCGGACGCGGACCTGGCCCGGCAGCCCTCCCTGGCCCGTACGGCGGCGGCCGCGGCGTACCGGGCGGACCCCCGGCTCCTGGAGCACACGCTGCGGCTGGTGGGGCTCCCGGCGGACGAGGAGGCGGTGGTGACCGAGCTGGCCCGCTGGATCGACGCCACCCTCACCGACGAGCCCGGCCTGCGCGAGCCGCTGACCCGCATCCTGGAGTCCGCCGCCGGGTCCGGGGCCTTCCCGGACGGGGCCGGGGCCTTCCCGGACGGGGCCGGGGCCTCCCCCGGTGCGGACCGCCCGGATCTGGAGTGGATCGAGCGGGCCCTGCGGGAGGCGCGGGGGCGCGGCACCCTGGACGGCGTCGCCCGGCAGGTGCTCGCGCTGCGGGACGGCAGCGGGGCCCTGCTGCTGGGGGTGGCCTCCGCGATGGACGCGGGCCCGGCTCCGCTCGGAGCCGGCCCTCCCCCGCCGCCTCCGGCCGGAGGGGACGTCGACGGGCACGGCGCGGAGCGGGGGCCCGGCCCGCACCCCCGGCCGGACCGCACCGGCCGGGACGCCACCGGCCAGTGGTCGCGTCCCTTCCAAGGAGCCGGCGGCCGGTGGGCGCGTTCCCGCCAGGGAGGCAGCACCGGCCTGTGGACCCGGCCGCCGCCGAACGCCGCCGGGGCCGCGGTCCGGAAGGTGCCGTTCCTGCCGCAGGCGGAGCTGGTCCGGGTCCGCAACGCCGCCATGGAGGCGGGGCTCGCCGACCGGGCCCTGCGCCCGACGCTGCTCAAGGGCGTCCCGGGCTACTTCACGGCCACGCTCGAACCGCTGGAGGACCCCCGGGAGCAGACGCACGCCGATCTCGACGCGATGAACCAGGTCGAGCGGCTCCTCGACGGCCTGGTGCCGCTGGAGATCTGGCTGCACAACGCGATCGAGCAGACCCGCGAGCCGGGCCCGCGCGCCGTGCTCCAGGGCGCCCTGGACGCCGTGGCCCACGCGATCACCGGCGAGGCGGAGCTCCCGGCGGAGCTGATGCCCGGGGAGATGAAGGAGGAGATCGTCCTCCAGGACGACACGGTGCCGTACGGGTTCCTGGGCGCCGGCATCCGGGCCGGTGCCTCCGTCGCGCTGCTGCGGATCCCGCCGTACGAGTCGGGTGCGCCGCTCCTTCCCTCGTACCCGCACGGCGGCACCGGCTGGATGATCGCCCCCGGGCTGCTGATCACCAACCACCATGTGGTGATGGCCCGTTCGTGGGAGTCGGGCGTCCGGCCGTACGTGAGCGACGAGGACCTGCGGCTCCAGGCGGTGATGTCGCGCTCCCGCTTCGACTTCGTCGAGGACGCGGCGAGCCCGCCGGAGGCGACGGCCGGCGAGCTCGAGGCCTGGGACGCGGCGCTCGACTACGCGATCGTGCGGCTCTCCGCCGGCCAGGAGGAGCGGCCGATGCTCCGGATCGCCACCCGACCGCTGCTCGTCCGGGAGCGGCAGCGCGTCCCGGTCAACATCATCCAGCACCCGGGTGGGCTCCCGAAGCGGGTCGCGCTGCGCAACAACCTGGTCTACCGGGCGGACGAGCACGACCTCCTGTACTTCACCGACACCCGGGGCGGCTCCTCCGGCTCCCCGGTCTGCCTCGACGACTGGACGGTCGTGGGACTGCACCGGGGGACGCGGAAGGTGGACGAGGTCGAGTTCCAGGGCGCCCGGACGCGGTTCGTGAACGTGGGCACCCAGATGAGCGGCATCCTGGCCCATCTGCGGGATTCCCGGCCCGAGTTGTACGAGGAGGTCATGGCGGCCCAGTCGGGGCGGCCCGTCCGGGGGGAAGCGAACGCGAAGCCGAGGTGAGCGACCATGCCGAACGGACCACGGAGCGTGTCGCCGGTGGCGACCGGTGCCGAGCGGATCTTCGGTGATCTGCGGGAGGTGGCCGCGCGGGTGCGCGCGGAACTGGAGGCGGAGATCGCCGAGTCCGCGCTCGAACTGCCCGCCGGCGCGGCGCCGGCGGCCGAGATCTCCCGCTTCGCCCGTGACGAGCGGGCCCGCGTCCTGGAGGCGGGGGTCAGTGGTCTGGAGAAGCTGGCCGGGCACCGCGAGGACGAGCTCGACGAGGGCGAGGTCTTCGGTGTGGAGGCGATCGTCCTCCTGGAGGGCCGGCCCGCGATCCTGGTCCAGCGCCAGGACTTCGCCCCGCAGCACGACGAGTGGTCGGTGCTCGAACCGCAGCGGCCCGCGATCCGGGAGTCGTTCGCGCGGGTCGGCCGGGTCGAGGTCACCGGGCATCCCAGCCTGGACTGGATCGGTACGGCGTTCCTCGTCGGCCCGCGCACGGTGATGACGAACCGTCACGTGGCGGCGGAGTTCAGCCGCCTGGAGGGCGAGCGCTGGATGCTGGAGTTCGGCATGTCGGCGCGGGTCGACCCGGCGGAGGAGCTGCCCGTCGAGGGCGAGCCGCCCGGGCCCTCGGTGCCGTACGAGATCACCGACGTCATCGGCGTCCACCCCGACGTCGACATGGCCCTGCTCCGTGTCGAGCCCTTGACCGAGGACGGCCTGCCGACGCCGCTCGCGGTCGCGGCGGACGCGCCGGCGAGTCTGCCGGGCCGCCCGGTGTACGTGATCGGCTACCCGGCCTGGGACGGCCGGCGCAACGAGCCCGAGTCGATGCGCCGGATCTTCATGGACGTCTACAACGTGAAGCGTCTCCAGCCGGGCGCGGCCACCGAGTTCACGCCGGGCGGCCTGGTGATGAAGCACGACTGCTCGACGCTCGGCGGCAACAGCGGCTCCCCGGTGTTCGACCTCGCCGACCACCGGGTCCTCGGGCTGCACTTCGGCGGCCGCTACCGCACGGGCAACTTCGCCGTCCCGCTCTGGGAGCTGGTGGAGGACCCGCTGCTCGCCAAGGCGGAGGTCAACTGGGTCTGAACGTCCCCTACTCGGCGAGGGCCACGGCGTACGCGCCGCGGGCGGTGGTCCCGTCGTCCAGGCGCCACTCCGCCGTGACCCGGCCGCGGCCCGGTACGTCGTCCGCGCCGGGGCGCAGGACGCGCCGCAGCCGGAGCGTCAGCGGCGCGGCCGCGTCGGTCTCCCGCACCTCCACGTCGGTGTGGTCGGTGCCGTCCGTGACCCGTACGAGCTCCGCGCCGGTCCCGGCGGGGGCGAGCGAGGCGGAGACGGTGGGGTCGGGCGTGTCGTCGACGGACTGGTGCTGCGCCTCGGCCCGGCCTGCCATCAGGGTGTACAACTGGGCGACGAGCACCGGGTCGTGGGTGCCGTCGTAGATCCAGCGCGTGCCGAGGACGCCGTGTTCGGAGGTGCCGATGAGGGCGTGCTCGGCGCCCTCCAGGGGTGCGCCCCGGTAGGTCATCGGGACCAGGTAGGCGACCGCGTCCGGTCCGGCGCCGTCGGTGACGGCCATGAACTCGATGCCCACCTCGCCGGCGGGGTCGTCCAGCCGGAAGCCGCCCGCCTTGGCCGGCCTCGGCTCCTCGGACCCACCGGCGTACCAGGGGCGGGTGGGCAGCCAGGCGGCGAGCAGCTCCAGTTTGGTGGGCTGCATCGTGGTGTGGTGGATGACGGCCATGGCGTGTGCTCGTTCCTCTCGATCTGGGCGCGGAGAACGGCAAGCTAACAGACGGGCCGGGTCGCGATGCGAGGGCGTGCGCACCGACCTAGCCTGGAACCGGAGTGTTGTTCCCGGCCGGCAGGAGGCCCGCCGTGAGGTACTCGCACACACGGAACCGGCGCGTCTGCGCGGTCTTCGCCGCCCTCGGGATCCTCGCCGCCCCGCTCGGCGCGGGTGCGGCCTTCGCCGCCGAACCCCCCGGCCCCGCCGCCTTCGTGGCGACGGCCCCCTCCCCGTCGGCGGCGTCGGACTTCCCCGAGCTCACCCCGGCCGTCGCGGCCCGTCTGGACCGGGCGGTCCAGGACGTGATGAAGGAGGCGGGCGTTCCCGGCGTCACGGTCGGTCTCTCGGCGCCCGGCAAGGGCACGTACATCCGCTCCTTCGGCGTCGCCGACAAGGCCACGAAACAGCCCATGAACCCCGGTCTCTACATGCGGATCGGCAGCGAGACCAAGACGTTCACGGTGACGGCCCTGCTCGAACTGGTCGACCAGGGCAAGGTGAGCGTGGACGACCCGATCTCGAAGTACGTCGACGGCGTGCCCAACGGCGACAGGATCACCCTGCGCAACCTCGCCTCGATGCGCAGCGGTCTCTTCAACTACTCGGCGGACGAGGGCTTCTACAAGGCGCTCACGTCCGATCCCGACCGGCCGTTCACGCCGCAGGAGCTGCTCGCGTACTCGTTCAAGCACCCGGTCCAGTTCCAGCCGGGCGCCGAGTTCGACTACTGCAACACGAACCTGATCCTGCTCGGCCTGGTGGTGGAGAAGGTCAGCGGGACGCCGCTGGACCGGTTCATCAGGGAGAACGTCATCCGGCCGGCGGGGCTGCGGCACACGTACTTCCCGACGGACGCCGCCTTCCCGAGCCCGCACGCCCACGGCTACACCGTGCAGACCGCCTCGGGCGAGCTGCAGGACTCCACCGACTGGAACCCGTCCTGGGGCTGGGCGGCCGGCGCGATGATCTCCGACCTCCAGGACCTGCGCACCTGGGCCCGCGTGGTCGCGACCGGCACCCTGCTGACGCCGAAGACACAGGCCGAGCGGCTGAAGACGTACCCCACGGGTCTCGCCGGAGCGGGCTACGGCATGGGCATCTTCAACGTCCAGGGCTGGATCGGACACAACGGCTCCCTGCCGGGCTACGAGTCGCTCACGATCTACCTGCCGGAGGCCAGGGCCACCCTGGTCGTGCTCCTCAACACGGACGTGCTGCACGACGGCAACGAACCGAGCACGCTCTTCGGCCAGGCCATCACCCGCATCGTGACCCCGGACCACGTCTTCGACATCCCGGTGACCCAGGCCAAGCCGAGCCCGAGCGGGAGCTGACGCGAGTCCCCCACCCCTCCGACAACCTGCCTGATAACCTGCGAAATGTCCTGAATGCCCTATCGCATTCCTTCGTGCCGCCGCAGAGTCGGGAGCAGCAATGACCGGTGGACCCGAGCCCATCAGCGCCGTCGCCCGCGAGGATCTCGAGCGCGAGCTCGCCGAGCTGCGCACCGAACGCGAGGCCGTCGCCGCCACCCTGCGGGACGGTGGCGGCGACGAGGTCGGCGACCGGGCCGACCAGGCCGACGAGTTGCAGCGCGCCGACGACCTCGACCGCCTGGACGCCGACATCCAGGAGATCGAGGGGCGGCTCCGGGAGGCTTCCGTCGCACCGGCTCCGTCCTCCGACGCGGTCGGTGTGGGCAGCAGCGTGACCGTGCGGTTCGAGGACGGCACCGAGTCGACCGTCCAGATCGGCGAGCTCGCGAACGCCCTGGACGCGACCCTGGTCACCGCCGACAGCCCGCTCGGCCGGGCCCTGCTCGGCCACAGCGCCGGCGACACCGTCACGTACGAGACACCCGGGGGCCGGGCGACCGCGGTCGTGCTCTCGCTCGGCTGACGGCGTGCCGGAAGCCGCCTCCCCCGGGCCCGGCCGTCAGGAGATCCGAGAAGCCGACCGCAAGGGCGGCCCGGGGCACACCGTCCTGGTGGCGCTGGCCCTCGCGGTGCCCGTCACCAAGCTGGCCTACACGGTCGGCGGCGGCGATGCCGTACGCGACGTGCTGGTCGGCATGGAGCCGGCGAACTGGCCGGACGTCCTCGTCGGCATGGTGATCACGGACCCGCTGCTCGGGTCCGTCCTCGCCGTCGTCGTCTCCCGGGTGGTCTTCGCCCTGTTCGCCGCCCGCGGGGCGGTCCCCCTCGGCGGCGGGACGGCGCGGGCCGTGCGGCGGGCGGCGCTCACGCTCGTCAACCCGATCGCCGTCGGGATCATCGACGCCTGTTTCTTCGGGCCGTGGTGGGGACTCGCCACCGGGCTCGCCGCCTTCGCGCTGCGCCAGGGCGTGGTCGTGGAGTACCGCACGGGACGGCGCCGCCCGCACCACCGGCACGAGCAGGACCGGGCCGGGTACGTCGATCCCGGCTACCGGCCGCCCTCCTGGCTGCGCAGGGCCGCCGGTGTGGAGCAGTGGGTGGCGCTGTCCCTGACGGTGGTCGTGCTGCCGTTCCTGGCGTTCGTCTCGGCGCTCGACGGGCAGGCGTGGACGTCCGTCGTCGAGTGCCGGGTGACGGAGGGCGCGCGGACCGGGAGCAGCCGTCTGATCGAGCTGAGCCGCGAGGGCGACGGCGTGGTCGGCTGGAACCTGGACTCCGGGCAGATCTCCAACGGCCTCGGCTGCACCAGCGAGGAGAGCCGCTACGTGCGCGAGCCGTGGTGGCGTCGCTGACGGCCGCGCCGGCCGCCGCCCCGGCGAGCGCCGAGACGGCGAGCCGGGGCACCGCGCCGAGGAGTCGTCGGTCCACGGCTCAGGGCTCCAGGACGACGACGGCCTCGTCCGTGTAGGCCAGGAAGGTCAGCGTCTCCTGGAGGTACAGCTCCACGCCGGCCGCGTCGTGCGCGGTGTAGCCGATCGCCACGTCCTGGCCGATGCGCAGTTCGAAGTCGCCGCCCCGGGTGGAGAGGACGAATCCGCCGTCGAGGGCGGGCGCCCAGATGGGGGAGCCGTCGAGCATCCGGGTGAGGTGGGCCGCGATCGGGTAGCCGTGGTCGGAGGTCTCGCTGACCGCCCGGTACGGGTCGGCGCCGAGCAGCAGGGCGTACGGTCCGTCGACGCCGGCGAGCCGCAGGGCGGTGAGGGCCCGGCTGACCGCGTCGGGGTAGTCGCGGGGCTCGGTCGGCAGCCGCAGCACCGGGTTGGAGCTGCGGCCGCGCAGCCCTTCGACCCCGGCGGCCTCGTACCCCTCGAAGACCATGCGGTCCTCGATGAGCGCCAGCGCGCGGGCCGCGTCCTTGACGGGCTGCCAGTCGGAGTCCTTGGAGCCGCGCTCGACGTCGTCGACGGCGGCCCGGTCGACGGTGAACGGCACCCGGACCTCGACGAGGGGCCGCGCCTCGCGCAGCCGTGCCGTGACGCCGGGGGCGGGCGCCCCCAGGTCGGAGAGGTGGCCCGTGCCGACGGCCGAGAGTTCCGGTCCGGCCGGGTCGGGGACGTCGACGACGCGGCGGCCCGCGACGTTGCGGCGGAAGGTGCGGCGGGCCTCCTCCTCGATCTCGGCCCAGGCGGCCGCGGTGATCGGGGCGAGTTCGCGGTGGAGGTTGCTGCTGGACTCGGGAGGCGTCATGGGGCGAGGGCTCCTTTCAGGCTGCCGATGCCCAGGGTCTCTCCGGGGGCTGCGGCGGCCGGCGGGGCGGGGAGGTCGTCGAGGAGGTCGGCGCTCGGCACGAAGAAGAGGCCGCCGGTCACGGCCCGGGAGAAGTCGAGGATGCGGTCCGTGGTGCCTGGGGGATCGCCGAGGAACATGTTGCGGAGCATCCGCTCGGTCACGGCGGGCGTCCGCGCGTAGCCGATGAAGTAGGTGCCGAACTCGCCGGTGCCGACCTGGCCGAACGGCATGTTGGCGCGGAAGATCTGCTGCTGGACGCCGTTCTCGTCGGTGATCGTGTTCAGCGTGACGTGCGAGTCGGCGGGCTTGGCGTCGTCGGACAGTTCGATGTTGGAGCCCTTGGCGCGCCCGATGACGTGCTCCTGCTGCTCGACGGTGAGCGCGTCCCAGGCCGCCATGTCGTGCACGTACTTCTGGACCATCACGTAGCTGCCGCCCCGGAAGTCCGGGTCCTCGTCGCCGATGTGGACCGCGTCGGCGGCCGTCGTGCCCTCGGGGTTCTCGCTGCCGTCGACGAAGCCGAGCAGGTCGCGGTCGTCGAAGTACGCGAAGCCGTGCACCTCGTCGACGACGGTCACGGAGGCGCCCAGGGCGGCCACGATGTGCCTGGCCAGCTCGAAGCAGAGGTCCAGGCGCCGGGCGCGCAGATGGAAGAGCAGGTCGCCGGGGGTGGCCGGGGCGCGGTGGCGGGGGCCCCGGAGCGCCGGAAAGGGGTGCAGCTCGCGGGGGCGGGGTCCCCCGACGAGCCGGTCCCATCCTTCGGAGCCGATGCCGGCGACGCAGGTGAGGTACGAGTCGGGGGCGCGGAACCCCACCGAACGGGTCAGCCCCGTCAGGTCCTGGAGCGCCTCACGGACCACGGTCTCACCGCCCGGGTTGACGGTGGCCACCAGGAAGACGGCCGCCTGCGAGGGCGGGGCGACGACGTACTGGGGTACGGCCATGGCGCTCCCACGAGAGGTGACGAAAAACGGAGGAAAGGGACAGCGCCAGCGTAGGTGCGCATGATCCGGTACGCAGCCCGGCGGGCGGCCCGTCGGGGGCGGGCGCCGGAGCACCGGATGCCGCGAGGTGGCCGACGCCGGGCGGCGGGCTTAGCCTGCCCGAAGGGGTCCTTCCGTCCCACCGTGCCCATGCGTCCGCAGGGCGAGAGGGTGAAGCGCCTTGAGCACCGACCAGGACGAGAGCACCGCCCCGGACGAGCGAGCACCCCTGGAGCACCGGGTGGGCCCGGAACCCGAGGGCGAGCCCGCGTTCCGTCCGTACCACCATCCGGCGGCGGGCTGGGGCGCGGCGAAGAGCGTGACCCGGTTCATGGCGCGCGAGGGCGCCCTCCCGATGGACGGCCCGCGCGCGATCATGAAGATGAACCACGAGAACACGGGCTTCGACTGCCCCGGGTGCGCCTGGCCGGACGACACCAAGGGCCTGCACCTGGACATCTGTGAGAACGGCATCAAGCACGTCACCTGGGAGATGACCCGCAAGCGGGTCGGGCGCGAGTTCTTCGCCGCCCACTCGGTGACCGAGCTGGCGGGATGGACGGACTACGACCTGGAGAACCAGGGCCGGCTGACCGAGCCGATGGTCTACGACCCCGACTCGGACCACTACGTCCCCATCAGCTGGAAGGACGCCTTCGCACTCGTCGGCCGCACCCTGCGCGAGCTGGAGGACCCGAACCAGGCCTCGTTCTACACCTCGGGCCGGCTCGGCAACGAGGCCACGTTCCTCTACCAGCTGATGGCCCGCGAGCTGGGCACCAACAACCTTCCCGACTGCTCGAACATGTGCCACGAGGCCAGCGGCCGGGCCATGCAGGCCTCCCTCGGCACCGGCAAGGGGACCGTCGACCTGGCGGACTGGGAGACCGCCGACGCGCTGTTCATCCTGGGCGTCAACGCCGCCTCCAACGCCCCCCGCATGCTCACCGCCCTCACCGGGGCCCACGCCCGGGGCGCGCAGATCGTGCACGTCAACCCGCTCGTCGAGGCCGCCGCCAGGCGGGCGATCATCCCGCACGACGTCAAGGACATGGCGACCTTCCACGCCACGAAGACGTCCACGCTCAACCTCCAGGTCCGCATCGGCGGCGACATGGCACTCGTCCGCGGGATGGCCAAGGCGATCCTGGAGCAGTCGGTGACCGATCCCAAGGCGCTGGACCGCGAGTTCGTCGAACGGCACACGACCGGCTTCGAGGAGTACAGGGCGGCGTGCGAGGCGACCCCGTGGGAGGAGATCGAGACGCAGTCCGGTCTGAGCCGCGAGGACGTCCTCAAGGCGGCGCGGGTCTACCGCGAGGCCGACCGTTCGATCATCAGCTGGTGTCTGGGCGTCACCCAGCACGAGCACGGCGTCGACACCGTGCGGGAGATCGTCAACCTGCTGCTGCTGCGCGGCAACCTGGGCCGGGAGGGCGCGGGCCCTTCCCCGGTGCGCGGCCACAGCAACGTCCAGGGCAACCGCACCTGCGGCATCGACCACCACCCGAGCGAGGAGTTCTTGGACCGGCTCGCCGAGGTCTGCGCGATCGAGCCGCCCCGGGAGCACGGTCTGGACACCGTCGGCACCATCAAGGCGATGCACGACGGCGACGTGAAGGTGTTCGTCGGCATGGGCGGCAACTTCGCGCTCGCCGCCCCCGACACCCCGTACACCTACGAGGCGTTGCGCAGGTGCGAGCTCACCGTCCAGGTCAGCACCAAGCTGAACCGCAGCCACGTCGTGCACGGCCGCCGGGCCCTCATCCTGCCCTGCCTCGGCCGGACCGAGAAGGACCACCAGCGCAAGGGGATCCAGAGCACCTCGGTCGAGGACTCGATGAGCATGGTCCACATGTCGATCGGCATGAAGCGGCCCGCCTCGCCGCACCTGCTCTCCGAGCCGGCCGTCATCGCGGGCATGGCGCGCGCCGCACTGCCCGACAGTGCCACGCCGTGGGAGTGGTACGTCGAGGACTACGACCGCATCCGGGACACCATGGCGAAGGCCCTCGACGGCTTCGAGGACTTCAACCGGCGCGTACGGCTCCCCCTCGGCTTCCGCATCAAGCAGCCCGCCCGCGAGCTGGTCTTCCTCACGCCGTCCGGCAAGGCCGAGTTCGCGAGCCCGCCCCTGCCGGACGTCGTTCCGGAACCCGGCACCCTGGCCCTGGGCACCATGCGCTCCCACGACCAGTGGAACACCACCATCTACTCCGACAACGACCGCTACCGCGGCATCAGGAACCTCCGCACCCTCGTCTTCATGAACCGGTCCGACATGCGGGAACGCGGAATCGCCGACATGGCCCCCGTCGACATCACGAGCACCGCCAGGGACGGCAGCCGGCGGCATCTGAACGGCTACCTCGCCGTCCCGTACGACATCCCGCGCGGCTGCGCGGCCGGCTACATGCCCGAGATGAACGTGCTGTGCGCCCTGGACGACTACAGCACCCAGAGCGACCAGCCGATCATGAAGCACCTCAAGGTGACGATCGAGCCGACTTCCTGACGTCCGGTCACCCCCGGCGGGCCGGCCAGTCCAGGAGGAGGCACGCTCGACCGCCTCCCGGGGGACTCCGTACCGAGGTGAGACGGGGGTACGGGGCCGCTCGGGACGGCCCCGTACCCGGCTCTCGCGCGGCGGCCGTCAGGCCACCGCGGTGCTCCCGGCCTCCTCGTGCTTGCGGACCGTGCAGTGCAGCGAGTCGTCGACGACGTCCGCGACGATCGTGTCGCCGGGGTCCGCCTCGCCGCCGAGGAGGAGGGTGGCGATCCGGTTGTCGAGCTCCGCCTGGATCGTGCGGCGCAGCGGCCGGGCGCCGAAGGCCGGCTGGTAGCCGTGGGCGACGAGCAGCTTCTTCGCCGCCTCGGTGACCTCCAGGGTCAGGCCCTGGGCGTGGACGCGGTGCCTGCTCCGGTCGAGGAGGTGGTCGAGGATCTCCGACAGGTCCTTCTCGGTGAGGCTGTGGAAAACGATGATGTCGTCGATGCGGTTGAGGAATTCGGGCAGGAAGCGGCCCCGCAGGTCCTCCATCAGCTCGTCCTTGAGCTCGGCGGCGTCGCCCTCGTGGGCGAGGATGCGGTGGGCGCCGATGTTGGACGTCATGATGACGACGCAGTGGCGGAAGTCGACCGTGCGGCCCTGTCCGTCCGTGAGGCGCCCGTCGTCGAGGATCTGGAGCAGCGTGTTGAAGACGTCGGGGTGCCCCTTCTCGACCTCGTCGAAGAGCACGACGCTGTACGGCTGGCGGCGGACCTTCTCGGTGAGCTGGCCGGCCTCCTCGTAGCCGACGTATCCGGGGGGCGCGCCGACGAGCCGGGCGACGGTGTGCTTCTCCTGGAACTCGCTCATGTCGAAGCGGATCATGCGGTCCTCGGCGCCGAAGAGCAGCTCGGCGAGGGTCTTGGCGAGTTCGGTCTTGCCGACGCCGGTGGGGCCGAGGAAGAGGAAGGAGCCGACGGGCCGGTTCGGGTCGCCCATGCCGGCCCGGTTGCGGCGCACGGCCTCGGAGACGGCGGTGACCGCCTCGTCCTGGCCGACGATCCGGGCGTGCATCTCCTCCTCCAGTTTGAGGAGCTTCTCCTTCTCGCTGGCGGTGAGCTGCGAGACGGGGATGCCGGTGCGGCGGGAGACGATGTCGGCGATGTCGGAGGCCGTGACCGAGACGACGCCCTCGCGGCGCTCCTCGATGCCGGCGAGCTCGCCCTCGATCTCGGCCATCTGCTCCTTGAGCTCCTTGGCCTTCTCGAAGTCCTCGCGGGCGACGGCCTGGTCCTTCTCGCGCCCCAGTTTGGCGAGCTCGTCCTCGCGGCTGACGACCTCGGTGGAGCGGCCGCCGCTGCGGAGCCGTACCCTCGCGCCGGCCTGGTCCATCAGGTCGATGGCCTTGTCGGGCAGGAAGCGGTCGCTGATGTAGCGGTCGGAGAGCTCGGCCGCCGCGGCGAGGGCGCCGTCGGCGAAGCGGACCTGGTGGTGGGCCTCGTAGGCGTCCCGGAGTCCTTCGAGGATCTGCACGGTCTCCTCGACGGTGGGCTCCGGGATCAGGACGGGCTGGAAGCGGCGTTCGAGGGCGGCGTCCTTCTCGATGTGCTTGCGGTACTCGTCGATGGTGGTGGCGCCCACGACGTGCAGTTCGCCGCGTGCGAGGGCGGGTTTGAGCATGTTGCCCGCGTCCATCGAGCCCTCGCCGGTGGCGCCGGCGCCGACGACGGTGTGCAGTTCGTCGATGAAGAGGATGATGTCGCCGCTCGCCTCCTGGACGTCCTCGATGACCTTCTTGAGGCGTTCCTCGAACTGTCCCCGGTACTGCGCTCCGGCCACCATGCCGGACAGGTCCAGGGAGACGACCCGCTTGCCCTTCAGGGTGTCGGGGACCTCGTCCGCGACGATGCGCTGCGCGAGGCCCTCCACGATGGCGGTCTTGCCGACGCCGGGCTCGCCGATGAGCACGGGGTTGTTCTTGGAGCGGCGGGAGAGGATCTCGACGGTCTGCTCGATCTCGTCGGCCCGGCCGACGACGGGGTCGAGCTTCCCCGCCCTGGCCTCCTCCGTCAGGTCCCGGCCGTACTCGTCGAGGGTCGTGGCCGGCTGCTTCGCGGCGGCGGGGGCGCCCTGCTCCGGGCGGGCGGGCCGGGCCGCCCGGTCGGTGAGGCCGCGCAGCTTCTTCACGTCCACGTCCTCGGGCCGCAGGAAGCGGGAGGCCCCGGAGTCGGCGTCGTGCAGGAGGGCGCTGAGGATGTGCTCGGGGCCGATGTACGAGAGGCCGGCCGCCTGCGAGTAGGCGTGGGCGGCGGCGAGAGTCCGCTTGGCCGCCGGGGTGATCCCGGGCCCGGCAGACGGCTCGGCGGACTCCCCGGGGCCCGCCGCGGCGAGCCGGTCGGCGAGCTTGTCGGGGTTGACCCCGCCCTGGGAGAGGAGCCGGCGGGTCGGCTCGACCTGGGTCGCCGCCCACAGGAGGTGTTCGGTGTCGAGGTCGGAGCTGCCGTCCTCGCCGGCCTTGCGCGCGGCCGTGTTCAGCAGTTCGTGGGAGGACTCGGTCAGCAGCCGTCCGATGGGCACGCGCTGCACCGCCGGGGGCGACGAGGCCGGCGACATGCCGAAGAACCGGTTGAACAGGTCGCTGAACGGATCCGACGAACCGAAGGGTGAACCGAACGCCATCGACATGGCAGCTCCTGAAGGGGCGAAAGAGGGTCTTCCCCACTCAAACCTGACGCCGACCGCTCCGCAATCGGAGCGGGACCGGCGGTACGCCGACGCGCCCGCTCCGCCCGGAAGCCGATCTGCCGCCCCGTACGGGAGCCGACACGCCACCCCGTACGGGAGCCGACACGCCGCCCCGTACCGACGCCCGAAATGCCCGGATCGCGGCTCCGTCCGCCGACGATGGCCCCATGACCTCCGCGCTCCCCCCGAACACCCCGGACCCGGACCCCGGACCGGACCCGGCCCCCGGCCCCCAGGTCCGCGCCTCCGCACTCGTACGGCACGCCAAGCTGTGGCTCGTACCGACCGTCCTGTGCGCCCTGGTGTCGCTGTTGCTGTCGCTCCTCTACATGGGCGGCATCCTCAGCCCGAGCGACCACCTGGACCGGCTGCCCATCGCCCTGGTCGACGAGGACGAGGGCCGCCCGCTGCCGGGCCAACGGGAGAACCTGGGGAAGCAGATCACCGACTCGGTCGCCTCGGTGGGCTCCTCGAAGACCACCGTCGACTGGCGCCGCCTCGACAGCGCCGCCGCCCAGGACGCGCTGGCCTCCGGCAAGGTCTTCGGCGCCCTGGTCGTCCCGGCGGACTTCACCGCGTCCGTCGCGGCCCTGACCACGAACCGGGCGACGGCCCGTCCGACACTGACCGTGCTCACCAACCCCGGCCTCGGCAGCCTGGGCTCGTCCCTGGCATCCCAGATCAACCAGAACGCGGCCCACCAGGCCTCGCTGACCATCGGCAGACAGCTCTCGGCCGCCTCCGCCGTGCCGACCACGAAGGTGCTCCTGTCCGACCCCGTCGCGGTCGTCACCCGCGTCGGCCATCCGATCGGCCGGCACAGCGGCCTGGGCCTGACCGCCTTCTACTACACGCTGCTGCTCGTCCTGGGCGGCTTCATCGGCGGCAACATGATCCACAGCGGCGTCGACACCGCGCTCGGCTACGCCGACAGCGAGATCGGGCCCTGGCACACCCGCCGTCCGACCGTTCCCGTCAGCCGCACCCAGACGCTCGTCCTGAAGATGCTGATGACCGCCGGGATCTCGCTCCTGACCACCACGCTCGTCATGGTCGCCACCATCGGAATCCTGGACATGGACGCCGACCACCTGCCGATGCTGTGGCTCTTCTCCTACTGCGCGACGGTCGCCGTCGGCCTGGGCGTCCAGGCCATCAACGCGGCCTTCGGCGGCATCGGCCAGCTCGTGTCCATGTTCGTCTTCATCGCGCTGGCCCTCCCCTCCTCCGGGGCGACCGTCCCCCTGGAGGCCACCCCCGCGTTCTACCGCTTCCTGGGCGTCTTCGAGCCGATGCACCAGCTCAGCGCGGGCGTCCGGTCCATCCTGTACTTCGACGCCCAAGCCGACGCGGGGCTCGCCCGCGGCTGGATCATGATCGCGGTCGGCGCGGCGGGGGCCCTGGCGTTCGGCTTCGCCATGACCCACTACTACGACCGCCGGGGGCTGCGCCGCCTCACGCCGCAGCCCGAGTGAGCGGAAACGGCCGGAGGCCGGGTCGGACGTCTCCGACCCGGCCTCCGGCGACCGGGGTGCCCCGGGCTACTCGTCCTCGTCCCACGGGGGTTCGAGCTCGTCCTCGTCCCACGGCGGCTCCTCGTCGTAGGACGGCGGCACGTCCGGCTCAGCCCTGCGCGCCGACGGCACGGATGCGGCCGGGGCGGCACCGGACGCCGCCGCGGCGGCAGGCGCCGGGATCGCAGGCGCGGATGCGGCCGGACCGGCGGCCCCGGAGGAGGCGGTGGCCCCGTCGGGACCCGCACCGTCCGCCCCCGCGCCCCCGGACTGCGCCAGGGCGGCGAGGACTCCCTCGGCGTACTTGGCGAGCTTGGCCTCGCCGACGCCGCCGATGGTGCCGAGCTCCTCGACGGTGGCGGGCAGACGGGTCGCGATCTCGCGGAGCGTCGCGTCGTGGAAGACGACGTACGCCGGCACGCCCTGCTCGCGCGCCGTCGCGGCCCGCCAGGCACGGAGGGCCTCGAAGACCGGCACGGCGGCCGCGGGCAGGTCGACCGGCACGCGCGCGCCCTTGCCGGAGCGGGACCCGGACTCCTTGCGGGCGGGGGCGGCCGCCTTCTCCTTGCGCATCGGGACCTGGCGGCGTCCGCCGAGGACCTCGCCGCTGTCCTCGGTGAGCACGAGCGTCCCGTAGTCGCCCTCCACCGCGAGCAGCCGCTGCGCGAGGAGCTGGCGGACGACCCCGCGCCACTCGGCGGTGCCCAGGTCCGACCCGACGCCGAAGACGGACAGCTGGTCGTGGTCGAACTGGATGACCTTGGCCGTCCTCTTGCCCTGGAGGATGTCGATGATCTGGCCGGCGCCGAACTTCTGCCGCCGTTCCTTCGCCAGCCGCCACACGGTGGACAGCAGCTTCTGCGCGGCGACGGTCCCGTCCCAGGACTCCCCCGGCGTCAGGCAGGTGTCGCAGTTGCCGCAGGGCTTGCCGGTCTGCCCGAAGTACTCGAGGAGCCGCACGCGGCGGCAGTCGACCGTCTCGCAGAGGGCGAGCATGGCGTCCAGGTGCATGGCCAGGGAGCGGCGGTGCGTCTCGTCGCCCTCGGAGCCGTCGATGAGCTTGCGCTGCTGGACGACGTCCTGGAGGCCGTACGCCAGCCATGCCGTGGCCGGCTCCCCGTCGCGGCCGGCGCGGCCGGTCTCCTGGTAGTAGCCCTCGACCGACTTGGGCAGGTCGAGGTGGGCCACGAAGCGCACGTCCGGCTTGTCGATGCCCATGCCGAAGGCGATGGTCGCCACCACGACGACCCCGTCCTCCCGCAGGAAGCGGGCCTGGTTCGCCGCGCGCGTCCGGGCGTCCATGCCGGCGTGGTACGGGACGGCGTCGATGCCGTGCTCCACGAGGGCGGCCGCCGTCTTCTCCACCGAGGCCCGCGAGAGGCAGTAGACGACGCCCGCGTCCCCCTCGTGCTCGGTCCTGATCAGCTCCAGGAGCTGCTTGAGCGGGTTGTTCTTCGGGACGATGCGGTACTGGATGTTCGGCCGGTCGAAGCCGGCGACGAAGTGCCGGGCGTCCTCAAGGCCCAGCCGCTTCGCGATCTCGGCGTGGGTGGCCTCGGTGGCGGTCGCCGTCAGCGCGATCCTCGGCACCTTCGGCCACCGCTCGTGGAGCATGGAGAGGGCGAGGTAGTCGGGCCGGAAGTCGTGGCCCCACTGGGCGACGCAGTGCGCCTCGTCGATCGCGAAGAGCGACACCGTGCCCCGGTCGAGGAGCCGCTGGGTGCCCTCGGTGCGGAGCCGCTCGGGGGCCAGGTAGAGCAGGTCCAGCTCGTCCGCGAGGAACGCCTGCTCGACGGCCTGCCGCTCGTACGGGTCCTGTGTCGAGTTCAGGAAGCCGGCCCGCACCCCGAGCGCCCTGAGCGCGTCCACCTGGTCCTGCATCAGGGCGATGAGGGGCGAGATCACGACGCCCGTGCCCGCTCTGACGAGGGCCGGGATCTGGTAGCAGAGCGACTTGCCGCCGCCCGTCGGCATCAGGACGAGCGCGTCGCCGCCGCCGACGACCTGCTCGATGATCTCCTGCTGCTCCCCGCGGAAGGAGCTGTAGCCGAAGACACGGTGGAGCACCCGAGCGGCGTCGGAGGGCTCGCCGGAGGCGTCAGGAGCGGCCGGGGCGGCCGGGGCGTCGGAAAGGACCATTCGTGAAGCCTAGCCGTCCGCACCGACACCCCGGCCCCGCCCGGGACAACCTGTGGACAACCCCCGAGGGGCCGGCGTCACCGCAGGCCGGCCGCCGCGGGGGCGTCGTCGATGAAGCCGCCCGACTGGTGCTGCCACAGCTTCGCGTAGGCGCCCTCGGCGGTGAGCAGCTCCTGGTGCGTGCCCTGCTCGACGATCCGTCCGCGATCGAGGACGACGAGCCGGTCCATCGTGGCCACCGTGCTCAGCCGGTGGGCCACCACGAGCGCCGTCCGCCCCTCCATGAGCCGCCACAGCGCGTCCTGCACGAGCATCTCGCTCTCGGAGTCCAGGGCGCTGGTCGCCTCGTCGAGCAGCAGGATCGGGGCGTCGCGCAGGATCGCCCGGGCGAGGGCGACCCGCTGGCGCTGGCCGCCGGACAGCTTCACGCCCCGCTCGCCGACCATGGTGTCGAAGCCCTCGGGGAGGGCGTCCGCGAACTCCGTGACGTGCGCCGCCTCGGCCGCGCGCCGGATCTCGGCCTCGGTGGCCTCCGGCCGGGCGAAGGCGATGTTCTCCCGCAGGGTGCGGTGGAACATGGCGGGGTCCTGCGGCACGTACGCGATCATGCTGCGCAGGTCGGTCTGCCGGAGCCGGCTGATGTCCTGGCCGCCGATGGTGATCCGGCCGCCGTCGATGTCGGTCATCCGCAGGAGCAGCCGGGTGAGGGTGGTCTTGCCTCCGCCGGACCGGCCGACGAATCCGATCTTCGCGCCGCTGGGCACCTCCAGGTCGAGGCCGTCGAAGAGCGGCTCGGCGCCCGCGTGGGCGAAGGTCACCTTCTCGAACCGCACCTCGGCGTCCTCGGGCCGGAGGGGTTCCGGGGTGTCCGGGTCGAGGACGGTCGGCTTGTCGAGGAGGAGCTCGGTGAACTGCGCGGCCTCCGTCATCGAGCTTTCCAGGCGCCGGTAGATCTGGTTGAACTCGAACATGATCCGGGTGGCGTTGGCGTAGTACGTGAAGGCGACGATGACGGCCTCCACGCCGTGCTCTCCCCCGCCGAGGGTCACGGCGAGGACGAGTCCGAGGACGTTCGTCAGGACGGACATCGGCGCGACGAGCGTGTCGATGCGCAGGTTGCCGTAGTCCCAGGAGCGCAGGGTGAGCCGCCGGGACTCCGCGACGCGGGAGCGGTGCTCGGCGGCCTCGCGCCGCTCGGCGCCGAAGGACCGGACCGTGTCCATGTTGGTCAGGCTGTCGGCGACGTGGCCCGAGACCCGGGCGATCGCCTGTTCGCGCTGGGCGACGAGCGCCTGCCGGCGCCGGATGAGCGGTGCCACGCCGACGCCCGTGACGGCGATGAGGAGCAGGAGTCCGACCACGAGCAGCGGGTCGTACTGCCAGAGCACCACCGAGGCGAAGACGAGCGGCACGAAGCTGCCCATGACCGAGAAGGTCAGGGTGTCGACGCACTCCTCGAAGCGGGAGGCGAAGCTGAGGACCCGTTTGGTCAGCGATCCGGCGAAGTTGTCGTGGAAGAACGCGGCGTCCTTGGCGAACAGTTCGTCCATGCCGATGACGTACAGGTTCTCGATGCCGCGTGCGTCGAGGCGGTTCAGGCAGTGCAGCCCGACGCGCCACAGGGCCTCTCCGAGCAGCAGGACGCCGGCGAAGACGAGGACGTACGGGAGGAGCGGGCCGATCCCTCCGCCGGTGCCGTGGCCGGCGATGTGGCCGACGAGCTTGGCGACGACGAGGGGGGCGATGTAGTTGATGCCGATGTTGCCGAGTGCCGGCAGGAGGAGGGCGGGAGCGGTCAGCCATCGGAGGCGGACCAGTTCCCGTCCGTAGAAGCGGACTGCGAGGAGTACCGAGCCTTTGTTCGGCAGACCTTCGTGCGATTCAGGTGATCCCATACCCAACCCTGTGCTGTCGTACCGAAGGTGAGCAAAAGGAGTCTCCCGTGCGGGTGCTCGCGCGGTCCAAGCATTTTTCGCCGGCGGGTGGACACCGGGTGGAGCACGTGCGGGGAAGCGGCGGGCCCGCCGCTTTCAGGAGCCCTGTGCGGCCGTCGGATTGACCGCGTCGAAGACCATGACCCCTGCTTCGGGATCCAGATGGAACGATCCGGTGTAGACGTCACGGGTGACCTCGGAGGTGAACTCCCCGCTCGTCCGCCACGCCGCGCCCTCGGGCACCTCGGACGCGATGCTTCCCAGGACGGCCGGCGGCTGCCCGGCCGGCACCCAGTCGTACTCCTTCAGGAGCCGCTGGACGTCCGCCCTCGCGAGGGTCGCCACCCCGGAGAGCCGGACGTCGGTGGGTCCGGGCACCCGGGAGTCCGCCTGCCCGAGGGGGGTCGCGGCCCATTCGACGCCGGTGAACCTCCCGAACTGCGGGAACCGCTTCTCCACCGGTTCCCGGTCCGTCCTGACCTCCGCCTCCGGGGACTGCCGCTGTTGCCGCGGGGCCGTACCGGTCCGCGACCCGGTCACGTCGCCGCAGCCGCCGACCAGGCTCAGCACCACCAGGACCCCGACCGCCGTTCGGCGCGGACCACCCGGACTCATCGGCCACCCCCGGTGCCATGTGACGACGCACGGAAACACCACGTGGTGGCCGGGAGCGTTCCCGACCACCACGTGGTGCTCTTCTTGTGTCCGAGGGGGGACTTGAACCCCCACGCCCGATAAAGGGCACTAGCACCTCAAGCTAGCGCGTCTGCCATTCCGCCACCCGGACGGGTGATTGTCGTTCCGGGGTTTCCCCGTGGCGACAGAGAACAATCTACCAGGCCTCCGGGGTGCTCTTCACCCGTGTTTCCGGTGGTCAGCGGGGCGGGCGTCACGGGGAGACCGTGGCGGCCGGCGGGGTCCAGCGGCGGGTGCGCGGCGGTCCCGTCGGGAGGCCGTAGTCCTTCTTGAGGTGTTCGGGGATGGCGTAGTGCATGACGCGGCCGCGGGTGAGGGAGGACAGTTCGAGGACGGTGGTGAGGTGGCCGAGGCGGTCCAGGGCCCAGGCGCCGAGCGGGGAGCGGTCCTCGATGGTCTCCAGGACGCCGAGGAGGTGGGGGACGGCCTTGACGACGGTGTCCCAGGGCGTGCGGGGCACCTCCAGCCAGTCGCCGCAGGTGTCGCCGACGAGGTGGCGGATGAGCGCGGAGACGATCGGGTCGAAGAAGGTGCCGGGGACGACCTCCTCGTAGAGGTCGATGAGCTGCCGGGTCAGGTGGACGCCCTCGGGGGACGGTCCCATGTGGCGGATCATGTACAGGTCGAGGAAGCGGCGGGCCTCGTCGAGGGTCTTCGGGACGGCGGCCTGGTCGACGCCCAGCATCGCGCCGACCACGCGCCAGGCGTAGTAGTAGGCGTCGGCCCCCTCGGAGGACATGTGGATGCCGAGGCGGTGCAGGCTGTCGAGGACGAGCATCGAGAAGAACATCTGCCCGCCGATCATGTCCTCCTGACAGATCGGCACCCCCGCCGCCTCGATATCCCAGCGGTTCTCGCGCCGGAGGTGGTGGCGGATGGAGGCGTGCAGCAGGCGGACCTTCTGCGCGGCCGGGACGAAGCGGCCGCCGGCCTCGAAGGCGTCGGGCCGCATGAGGTACACGGTGAACTGGCCGGTCTCCGCCATCCGCTTGGAGGGGTACTTCAGACCGTGCGTCGCCGACAGCAGCTTCGCCACGTGCGGGACGAGGTAGCAGGCGGGCATGGAGGCGAAGGAGAGCGCGGTCGAGATGTGCACGTTGTTGTCGATGAAGAACAGCCGGGCCTTCTCCATCTCCCCCCAGTCCACCCAGGACGGCGGGGCGCTCGTGGCGTGGAGGTACTCCCGGGCGACCTCGGGCAGCCCGTCCGGCAGGGGGGAGCCGGCGGTGGAGACGTACCGCATGAGGGTGTTGAAGGTGCCGACCTCCCCGCGTTCGAAGAGGGTGGCGACCGTGGCGTCGGCGAGTTCGTCGCCGGTGTGCCGCAGGGCGTCCATGGACGCCTCGGTGGGGGTCATGGGCAGGGCTCCTTGTTCTGCGTCAGGAACGGCGGACCGCGGCCGAGTGCGCCAGGGCGGTGAGGGCGGCGGCGGGGACCGCGGGCAGGTTCAGCTCGTCGAGGGCGCGGAGGGCCTCCTCGACCCGCTCGGTGATCATGGCCTCGACCCGGTCGGGCGCCTTCAGCCGCCGCATCACCTCGCGTACGGCCTCCAGGGCCTCCCCGTCGGGTTCGCGCCGGCCGAGCAGCTCGCGCAGCCGTCCGCGTTCCTCGGCGCCGGCGAGCCGCCAGGTCTCGGCGAGCAGGGTCGTGGGCCGGTGTCCGCGTACGTCGTCGGCGGCGGCCTTGCCGGTGGCCCCGGGGTCGCCGAACAGGCCGAGCAGGTCGTCCCTCAGCTGGAACGCCTCGCCCAGCGGCACCCCGTACGCGGAACAGCCCTCGCGCAGGCGGCCGCCCGCCCCGGCCAGGGCGCCGCCGATCAGCAGGGGCTGCTCGACGGTGTACTTGGCGGTCTTGTGGCGGATCACCTTCAGCGAGGCCGCCGTGTCCGGGGCGGCGCCCGTGCGCAGGATCTCCAGGGACTCCCCCGCGACGAGGTCCCGGGCGAGCGCCGCCCAGAGCGGCCGGGCCCGGCCGAGATAGGCGGCGGGCAGGCCGCTGGTGACGAAGAGCTGCCCGGCGAGCGACATGAGCAGGTCGCCGACCAGCATCGCGAGCGACCGGGCTCCCGCGGCGGGCCGCGGATGGTGTGCCACCGCGCCGCGCAGGGCCATGTGGGCGGTGGGCCGGCCGTGCCGCAGCGGGCTGTCGTCGATCAGGTCGTCGTGCACGACGGCGGCCGCGTGCACGAGCTCCATGGACGCCGCCGCCCGCACCAGCGCGTCGCTGTCGGGCTGTCCGGCCGCGCGCCAACCCCAGTAGCAGAACGCGGCCCGCAGCCGCTTCCCGTCCGCGACCGCCGCCTCCAGCTGGTCCGCCACCGGGCTCAGGGCCGGGTCGACCGCCGTGAGCTCCTCGGCCTCCAGGGCGACGTGGCTCCGCAGCACCTCGTCGACGCGCGCCTTGAACGCGGCCGGCTCCCAGCGCTCAGCCGTCATCGCCGGCCCGCCGCGCCAGCACGTGCCGGGCGAGAACCTCCAGGTGCGCCGGCGGTGGGGACACGTACCGGTCGAGCACCAGACGGCCGCGCGCCTCCAGGTCCCGCTCGGCCTCGGCCGCCATCTCCGCGGTGTCCGACCGCCTCAGCAGCCCCCGTACGAGCCCGAGGCCCGAGCCGATGGTGCTCGCCGCCAGATCAGCGAGCCCCGCCGCCAGTAACACCGCCCGCTCGTCCAGACCCCCACGGGATCCCGATTCTCGCGTCACATCCACTCCCCCGTCCCCTGTCGTCCTTCGCTCCCAGCGTGACGGCCGGCCGGCGGGCGGAGCGGCGGAACTCACGGACGGGTGATCCACTCGCCGATACGTACGAGTCGCGCGGGGGCGGGGCTCCCACGCGGTCGGCCGCGGCAGGCGTGAAGCGGGCCGTGCCGGGCAGGTGCCGGACGTACGAGGAGGCTTGTGATGGCAGTCCGTGACGATCCGTACGTGGTCCGTGTGATCGGGGACATGGACCTCAACAGCGCGGAGGAGCTGCGCACCGTGCTCATGGAGGCCATCGAGGGGACGCCCCCCGGCTCCGAGGTCGTCGTCGACCTCCGGAACTCGTCGTTCTGCGACTCCGCGGGGCTCAACGCGCTGCTGGCCGCGAGGGAGCGGGCGTGGGTCTCGGGGCACACGCTCAGGCTCGCGGCGCCCAGCCATCAGCTGGTGCGGTTGCTGGAGCTCACGGGCACGGAGGGCCTCTTCGTCCTCGGTCCGGCGGTGTCGGGCTGAGATGGTCCGCCGGGACGCCGGGCGAGTAGCGCGGCCCGCCCCGGGTAGCCGCCGCAGCGACATCGCCGAGCTTCCGGGACGGGGGAGCGTCCGTCGTCCCGGACGGACGGGAAGGTGGCCGCCATGAAGGCCGTCACGTGGCAGGGTCGGCGGAAGGTCTCGGTGGAGCAGGTGCCGGACCCCGTGCTGCAGAAGCCCACGGACGTGATCGTTCGGATCACGTCGAGCGGGCTGTGCGGCTCCGACCTGCATCTGTACGAGGTCCTCGGACCGTTCCTCGACGCCGGCGACGTCCTCGGGCACGAGCCGATGGGCGTGGTGGAGGAGGTGGGTGCGGACGTGCGGCGGCTGCGGCCTGGCGCGCGGGTCGTGGTGCCGTTCAACGTGTCCTGCGGCACCTGCGCGATGTGCTCGCGGGGGCTGCACTCCCAGTGCGAGACCACGCAGGTGCACGCGTACGACACGGGCGCCGCTCTGTTCGGCTACACGAAGCTGTACGGGCAGGTGCCGGGCGCCCAGGCCGAGTACCTGCGCGTGCCGTTCGGGGACACCCTGCCGATCCCGGTGCCGGACGGGCCGCCGGACGACCGTTTCGTCTATCTCTCGGACGTGCTGCCGACGGCGTGGCAGGCCGTCGAGTACGCCGAGATCCCGCCGGGCGGTTCGGTCGCGGTCCTGGGCCTCGGTCCGATCGGCGACATGGCCGCGCGGATCGCCCTGCTGCGGGGCGCCGGCCTCGTCGTCGGCGTCGATCCCGTGGTCGAGCGGCGGGACCGCGCGGCGGCCCGCGGGGTGCGGGTCCTGGACCCGTCCGACGACGATCTGATCGACCGGGTGCGGGACCTCACGGACGGGCGGGGCCCCGACGCGGTGATCGACGCGGTCGGCATGGAGGCGCACGGCGCCCCGGTCGCCAAGGGGCTGCACACGATGGTCTCCCTGCTCCCGGACGGGCTCGCCCGGCGCATGATGCGCCGCTTCGGCGTGGACCGTCTGTCCGCGCTCCACCTGGCGGTCGAGCTGGTGAGCCGCGGCGGGACCGTGTCGCTCGCCGGGGTGTACGGGGGCGCGGCGGACCCGATGCCGTTGCTCGTCATGTTCGACAAGCAGCTCAAGCTCCGCATGGGCCAGGCCAACGTGCTGCGGTGGGTCGACGATCTGCTCCCCCTGCTCACCGACGACGATCCCCTGGGCGTGGACGACTTCGCCACGCACCGGCTGCCCCTGGACGCGGCGCCCGAGGCGTACGACATGTTCCAGGCCAAGCGCGACGGCGCCGTGAAGATCCTCTTCTCCCCCGGCGCGCACCTCCCGGGCGGGGAGGCTTCCGCCGCGGGGCCGCCGGCCGCCTGATCCCCGCGAAGACCCCGGGGCCGCTTCGGACCGTTCCGAAGCGGCCCTGACGCGTTTCGCCCCAACCCGGGTCGCGGTCTTGCCAGTTGGGGTTCTCCCTTCAAAGAATGTGCATGACAACCGAAGGATCTTCGGTTGCACAGCCATCAGAGGGGAACCCCCACATGAAGAAGCCTCTCGCCGGCGCCCTGCTCGCCCTGCTCCTGGCAGGCGCGACAGCGGTTCCGGCCGCGGCCTCCGCACCCCGGGAGACGGCCGCACAGGCCCCGGCCCCGGCCTCCGCACCCCGGACCCAGGCCGTGACCGCCGTCGACTTCGCGGGAACGGTCGCGCTCAGCAACTGCTCCGGCTCCGTCGTCCGCACCCCGAGCTCCCTGCCGAGCGACCCCGCGCTCGTCCTCTCCAACGGCCACTGCCTGGAGACCGGCATGCCGGGGCCCGGCCAGGTCATCAAGGACCGGCGCTCCAGCCGCTCGTTCACCCTGCTCAACTCGGCCGGCACCGGCGTCGGCACCCTGCGCGCGAGCAAGATCGCGTACGGCACGATGACCGACACGGACATCTCGATCTACCAGCTGACCAAGACGTACGCGCAGATACAGAGCACGTACGGGATCAGCGCCCTCACCCTCAACGACACGCACCCGGTGGCCGGTTCGCCGATCACGGTGGTCTCGGGGTACTGGAAGCGGACCTACAGCTGCAACGTCGACGGGTTCGTCTACCGCCTCAAGGAGGGCGACTGGACCTGGAAGGACTCGGTCCGCTACACCTCGACCTGCAACACCATCGGCGGCACCTCCGGCTCGCCGGTCATCGACCGGAACACCGGCAAGGTCGTCGCCGTCAACAACACGGGCAACGAGGACGGCCAGAGCTGCACGGTGAACAACCCGTGCGAGGTCGACGAGAACGGCGCCGTGACGGTCCGCCAGGGCATCAACTACGCGCAGGAGACGTACACGATCGTCCCCTGCGTCGGTCCCGGCAACGTGATCGACCTGAACCGCGCCGGCTGCACCCTGCCCAAGCCGTAGCACCCCCGCCGTCTCCGTCGGCCGCCGCCCGGACGCGGGCGGCCGGCGGGGACGGCGCCCTGCTCAGGGCCGGTTGAGTACGCGTACTCATCACGGGGACCTCGGGCTCGCCGAGACTGTGTGCACCAGCGAGAGAGGCCCGTGACAGTGACCACGCAGCAGACCCGACGACCCCGCGCGCTCCACCGCGTCCTTCCCGGCCTCGCGGTCGCGGGGACGGTGGCCCTCCTCCTGATGGGCTGCGCGAGCCAGGAGCGGGTCTGCGGCTCCGGCCGCTACCCGGTCAAGGCGGTCGGCAACACCGACGGCCAGGACTGCGTGGCCGACGGCCAGGAGCCGCCGGAGGGTTACGTCCGCTACCCGGCGGGCAAGGCGCCCGAGCACGTCGGCGACACGTGGGACCGCTACTGGGGCACGGTCGTCGTGGACGAGAAGGGCCGTCAGGTCCCGAACTGACGGCCCCTCACCCGGGGAGGCCGGTCAGGGCGCCATCTCGTACGCGCCCGACAGCGCCTCGACGCGCTGCCACACGCGCTCCGACCGCGCCTCGTCCACGACGGGGCGCCGGACGGCACCGAGCGCCCAGAGCTGCTGCTGCTCGGTCGCGGAGTCCTTGCCGTGCAGCTCGACCGCGTGCGCGGAGAAGTCACGGACGAGGACGGCGAACAGCTCGTCGAGCACGTCCTCGTCGAGACCGGTCAGGGCCGCCTGCTCCAGGACCAGCTGCCCGTGGACGACGAGCGCGAAGAGCTGGCCGACGGCCAGGAGCAGATCGAGGTCGCGGCTCTGCTCCTCGTCGGGCGCGGCCTTGAGCACGAACTCGCACAGGGCGTCGGCCTGTTCGCGGAAGCGGGCCACGTTGGACACGTGGGCGTACGCCTCGTAGGCCGGCCGCCAGTCGTGGAAGCGGACCGAGCCGAGGCCCCGCGCCGGGCCCTGCCGGAAGAGGAACGCGTCGTCGGCCGCGTCCAGACGGGTCGGGACGGGCTCGTACGCGACCGGGTCGAGGAGGTGGTTGCGCATGAACTTCAGGATCAGCGCCAGGTTGACGTGGACCGTGCCCTCCAGCTTCGGCAGGCCGCGGATCTCCACGGCGGCCTCCGCGAAGTAGTTGTCCTTCTCGAAGCCCTTGGCGGCGATCACGTCCCACATCAGGTCGATGACCTTCTCGCCCTCCGTGGTCACCTTCATCTTCGTCATCGGGTTGAAGAGGAGGTAGCGGCGGTCCTCGGGACCGGCGGTGCGGAAGTAGTCGACGGCGCGGTCGCTGAACAGCTTCATGCCGACGAGCCGGACGTACGCGTCGGTCAGTTCGCGCCGCACGTGCGGGAAGGCCGTGACCGGGCGGCCGTACAGGATGCGGTTCTGCGCGTGGGTGACGGCCTCGTACATCGCGTGCTCGCAGATGCCGATGGAGGCGGTGCAGAGGTTGAACTTGCCGACGTTGACGGTGTTGAGGGCGGCGTCGAAGGCGGCGCGCCCGGTGTGCAGGACGTCCTCGGCGGCGACGGGGTAGTCCTCCAGGCGGAACTCGCTGACGAACTTCGACGAGTCGACGACGTTCTTGACGAGGTGGTACGCCGGGTGGCGGCTGTCGGCGGCGAAGAAGACGTAGCCGTCGGGGCCCTCGACGTCGGTGCGGCGGCCGAAGACGGAGACGAGCCCGGCGGCGTTGCCGTTGCCGATGTAGTACTTGGAGCCGGTGGCACGGAAGCCGCCCGCGCCGTCGGGCTCCAGGAGCATGTCGGTGGAGTAGATGTCGGCGCCGTGGGACTTCTCGGAGAGACCGAAGGCGAACACCTCGCCCTGGACGAGGAGTTCGGCGGCGCGGGCGCGGGCGGCGGCGTTGTCGCTCTGCCAGACCGGGCCGAGGCCGAGGATGGTGACCTGCCAGGCGTACCAGTAGTCGAGGCCGTAGAAACCGAGGATCTCGTTGAGGGCGGCGATGCGGGCGGTGTCCCAGCGCTTGTCGCCCTCGTCCTCGCCGGCGGCGGAGGACGGCGTCAGGAAGGTCGCGAAGAGCCCTTCCTCCGCGGCGAAGGCGAGGAAGTCGCCGAGCCAGGCCCGGGTCCGGTAGTCCTCGATGATCCGTCGCTTGCCGCGCGCCTCGAACCAGTCCACGGTGGCGCGCAGCAGCCGGCGGGTCTCCGGGTCGAAGTGGGCGGGATCGTAGGTGTGCGGGTTGAACAGCAGCGGGTCGGCCATGACGTCCGCCTTTCAAGTATCGAGGGGTGGGTACGGCTCGGTTCAGTGGTCGGCTTCGAACCGGGCGAGCGTGGCGAGGACGTCGTCGAGCCAGGCGATCATCATCCGCTCGTACGCGATGCCGCCGCGCAACACGACGTGCTGGAGCTCCCGTTCGGCGTCGAGCGGACCGTCGGTCCCGGTCCCGCTCGCCGGGAAGTCGCGCGCCTCGCCCGCGAGGTAGTGCTCCAGGCGGTCGGTGTGCGCCCGTCTGTGCCGCTCGACCTCGCCGATCAGCGCGGCCGGATCGTCGAAGGCGGCTCCCCGGATCTTCACCGCGAGGTCGTGCCGGACGCTCTCGGGCTCGATCGGTTCGTGCAGCCACGTGGAGAGCGCGGCCCGTCCGGGCCCCGCGACGGAGTACTCCTTCTTGTCGGGGCGCCCCTGCTGGGGGACGTCCCGGACGTCCACCCAGCCGTCGCTCTCCATGCGCTTGAGCACGCGGTAGATCTGCTGGTGGGTGGCGGTCCAGAAGTATCCGATGGACCGCTCGAAGCGCCGGGCCAGCTCGTAGCCGGATCCGGGCTTCTCGAGCAGGGACACGAGGATCGCGTGGTCGAGCGCCATGCGCCCGATCTTGCTATGCAACGAGTTGCATAGCAAGACGGACCGGAGCGATGAGACACGGCTCACGGGCGTTGTCAGTGGTGCGCGATAGCTTCGAGATCGTTCGGAAGATCGCCTGACAGGGGGAATTCGTGGGTGTCGAGCGTGCGTTGAAGGTCGTTCTCGTCGACGTCAACGACGAGGTGGTGAAGGCCTGGCGGTCCGCGTTCGCGGACACGCCCGAGGTCGAGATCCGGCGGGGGTCCGTTCTCGACGTGGACGTCGACGCGTGGGTCTCCCCCACCAACGCGAAGGGGCGGATGGACGGAGGGGTCGACGCCGTCGTCAAGCGGCACCTCGGCGCCGGTGTCCAGGTGCGGGTGCAGCGGGCGATCCGCGAGCGGTTCGGCGGGAGCCTGCCGGTGGGCAGCGCGGTCTGCGTCCCGTCCGGGGCGGCCGTGCCGCGCTATCTGATCTCGACGCCGACGATGCGGCAGTCCTCGCAGAACGTCAGCGACACGATGAACGTGGCGCTGGCGTGCGCGGCGGCGTTCCAGGCGGTGCACCTGCAGAACCTGGCGAAGCCCGGCAGCATCCGGTCGGTGGCGCTCGTCGGGATGGGCGCGCGGACGGGTCAGGTGCCGGCGCAGGTGTGCGCCAATCTGATGTGGACGGGGTACACGCTCTTCCACGACCACGGGTTCGCGGACTACGACGGGTTGCGGGCCGCGGTGCTCGGACAGCTCGCCGACATCGAGGGCGCGGGCCCGGCGCAGCGGGTGCGGATCAAGGTGCCGGAGCAGCCGGCCGCCGCCGCGGCACCGGAGCCGGCCGAGACTCCGGCCGTCGCGGCACCGGAGCCGTCGGGGCCGGCCGGGACGTCCTCCGCCGCGGCTTCGGATCCGTTGGGGCTGGCCGAGCTGTTCACGGGCGGCGGTGAGCCGTGGCTGCCGCTGCTCGCGCCGGTGATCGAGGCGCAGCCGGGGGCCGCCTCCTTCATCGGGCCGAAGCGGAGCCCGGAGGTGGTTCCGGTGCGGGAGCTGACGTTCCAGGCGCTGAAGCCGCATCCGCCGCACAAGTGGAAGGTGGTCGCCTTCGGGCAGAACCCGTACCCGCGGGCGGAGAGCGCGACCGGCATCGCGATGTTCGACAACACCTTCCACGACTGGAAGGACAGCCAGTTCGGCCGGGTGGTCAGCATCCGCTGCCTCATCAAGGCGGCTGCGATGTGGAAGTACGGCATCGCCAAGAAGACGCCGATCGCCGACGTCCGGGCGCTGTTGAAGAAGGAGGACACGGTTCAGCCGCCGGAGTGGTTCCAGGCGATGCTCACCCAGGGCGTGCTGCTGCTGAACGCGTCCCTCACGGCGAGCGCGGACGGGGCCGTGCCGACCGAGCAGCACACGTCCTTCTGGCGGCCCGTGGCCGAGCAGATCGTCGAGGAGATCCTCCGGGCGAAGCAGGACGCCGCGGAGGAGGACCGCGGGGTGGTGTTCGCCTGGTGGGGCGCGCACGCCCGGAGCCTGAAGCGGGTGGTCCAGCGGCTGGAGAAGAAGTACCCGGGGGTCGAGGTCCGGCACCTGGACCACGTGAATCCGGCGGCGCAGGGGGACGTCTTCTGCGAGGGGGACCACTTCGCCCAGGTGAACGGCGCCCTGGCGGCGGTGGGGGCCGAGCCGGTCGACTGGCTGCCGTCCAGGGGCTGGGACCAGGCCCCGGCCGGGGCCGGCGGGTCCGGCGGCGGTGGTGTCGCGGAGCGCATGGGCGCGTTCATCGCGTCGACGATGGAGCTGCACCAGCTCTATCTGGAGCGGCTGACGAGCGTCAAGGACGAGGGGCTCGTCCTGCCTCCGATCACCGGGGTGTTCGACACGCCGGTGATGGACTTCCGGAAGGCCGTCGAGCCGGTGACGCGGGTGCTCGCGAACCTGGACCGGTACGTGGAGCGGTCGAGCCGGTTCGCGGAGGCGAAGGCGGCGGAGGCGGGGGCCGCGGGCGGTCTGTCCGCCGACGCGATCTCGGCGCTGTACCTGTACACGTGCGAGTCGGCGTTCTACCGCGAGATCAACGCCGTGCTGCGGTCGCCGGACCGGGAGCGCCTCGTGCCGTACCTGCCGTACCTGCGCCTGCTGTTCTCGGCCGTCGCCGAGCTGCCGCCGCAGACGCGGCCGCTGTGGCGCGGTGTGGCACTCGACCTGCGGTCGCAGTACCCGCTGGGGCGCACGGTGACGTGGTGGGGCGTCTCGTCGTGCACGTCCGAGCCGAGCGTGGCCCGGGCCTTCCTCGGGAGCCGCGGCCGGCGGACCCTGTTCGAGGTGACGCCGGCGCGTGCGGTGGGGATCCGGCGGTTCTCCGCGTTCACGGGCGAGGAGGAGTACATCCTCACCCCGGGCACCCAGCTGAAGGTGACGGACGTGAAGACCGAGCGCGGCGGCCTGTGCACCGTGCGCCTCACCGAACTGGAGGGCCGGGGGCTGGTGTCGTAGGCCCGGGCCCCGGCCGGCGAGGGGAGGCCGCGTTGATCGGCTGCGGCCTCCCATGACACAGTATTCGCACTCGCATTCTGCGAACAGACGTGCACACGGGGGGATTTCCGATCATGGCTGTCACGGTGCCGGACTGGGCGGACACGCTTCTGGACCTGGTGGGGGTCAACTGGCCCAATGTCGACGAGGACGCCTACCGGGAGATGGCGGACGCGCTGCGGGAGTTCGCGGACGACCTCGCCGACGACGGCCAGCTCGCCAACAACCACATGGAGCGTCTGCTGTCCTCGGGGCACGGCGAGGCGATGGACGCGCTCAATGAGCACTGGACCAAGGTCAAGGGCAAGCACCTGAAGGACATGGTGTCCGCGGCCCGGACCATCGCGGACGCGCTCGACATGGCGGCGGGCGCGATCGAGGTCATGAAGGGCAAGGCGCTCGTCGAGCTGGGGGTGCTGGCCGGTCAGACCGGCCTGGCCATGGCGCTGATCCCGGTGACCGGTGGTCTGTCCGCGCTGCTCGGCGCCGGTGCGATCGCCTTCACGAAGAAGCAGCTGCTGAAGCTCATCACGGCCGCGATGGAAGAGGCGGTCGGTCACGTCGTCTCGGTGATGACCGAGCCGGTCGTGGCGTCGCTGGAGAACATGGCCGCGGACCTGGTCGTCCAGGTGAGCATGGACGCGCTGGGCGTCCAGAACGGCGTGGACCTCGACCAGACGAAGCAGGCCGGCAAGGACGGCTTCCACGACGGGGTGCAGGGTGCCAAGGAAGGCCTGAACCTCGCCTCCGCCGGAAGCGGTGGCGGTGGCGGTGGCGGCAAGGGCAAGGGCTTCCACATCGAGCACGACGAGCACGAGCAGGCCGGCACGAAGCTGAACGGCGTGAGCGCCGGCATCCACGGCAAGACCGCCGGCAAGCTCACCAAGGCCAAGACGGCCCAGGGCCGCAACAAGGGCCGCGACGACATCGCCGACGCCCTCGACCCGGTCATCGAGAAGGCCATGGGCGCCCTGGTGAAGTCCGCCAAGACCATGGGCGACCACATCGGCGAGACGCTCCCCAAGGCCGTCAAGCGGATATCCACCGACCACAAGAACAACGACGACGCCACCCGCGACCGCCTCGCCCGCGAGCGCAAGGACGACGACGGCACGGGCAGGGACGGCAAGGGAAAGGAGGGCGCCGGCGGCAGGTCCGACGGCAAGGGATCCGGCACGGACATGCGCCAGCAGCCGGAGCCCCTGAAGGACGGTGCGACCGACCCGCGGGGCAAGAGCATCGAGATGGGCAAGCGCACCTGCGAGGGCGACCCCGTCGACATCGCCTCCGGCGAGATGACACTGGAGCAGGTCGACCTGTCCCTGGCGGGCGTCCTGCCGCTGGTCCTGCGGCGCACCCACCTTTCGACGTATCGTCACGGTCACTGGTTCGGACCCAGTTGGGCCTCGACGCTCGACGAGCGGATCGAACTCGCCCCTTCGGGTCAGGGAGCCTTCTGGGCCCGCGAGGACGGATCGGTCCTGTGGTTCCCCACGCTCCCCGTGCCCGGTGCGGCGGACCCGGTCCTTCCTGTGGAAGGTCCCCGACTGGCCCTCCGTCACGGCGGCCAGGACAACGCGGTGACCTCGTACGTCGTCACCGACCCGCGCACCGGAGTGACCCGCACCTTCACCGGCAGCCCCTACCACGAGTCATCGGCGTACTGGCTCACGGCGATCGAGGACCGCACGCGCAACCGGATCACGATCAGCCGGCGGGGCGACGGCACGCCCACCGCCGTGTCCCACTCCGGCGGTTATCTGGCGATGCTCGCGTCTGAGGACGGCAGGCTGCGCGAGCTCGCCCTGCGTACGCCCGAGGGCTCGCAGACGGTGATGCGCTACGGTTACGACGAGCTGGGCCGGCTCACCGAGGTCGTCAACTCCTCGGATCTTCCGTTGCGTTTCACCTACGACCCGGACGGCCGCATCACCTCGTGGACCGACCGCAACGGCTCCACGTTCCGGTACGTGTACGACGCCGAGGGCCGCGTCTCCCGCACGATCGGCCCGGACGGCTACCTGTCGTCGACATTCGCGTACGACGTCCACCCCACCACCGGCGACCGGATCACCCGCTTCACGGACTCCACCGGCGGGTCCAGGCTCTACGTCCTCAACGACCACCTGCAGGTCCTGTCCGTGACGGACCAGCTGGGCAACACCGTCCGCCAGACATGGGATCGCTACGACCGGCTGCTGACCCGCACCGACCCGGCCGGGCGGACCACCGCGTACACCTACGACGAGCGCGGCAACCTGACCGGCGTCGCGCACCCGGACGGCAGCTCGGCCGGTGTCGAGTACAACGAGCTGAACCAGGTCACGGTCGTCACCGGCCCGGACGGTTCGGTCTCCCGGCAGGAGTACGACGAGGACGGCAACCCGGTCCTGTTCACCCGCCCCAACGGGACGACGACCCGGCTCACGTACGACGCGCGGGGCCGTCTCACCGGGGTGGACGACTCGCTGGGCCCCGTGGACCGGGTGGAGAACGACCCGGCGGGTCTCCCGCTCGCGGTCCGCGGCCAGCACGGCGGCGTCACGCGCTTCGTCCGGGACGCCTTCGGCCGGCCCGTGCGGATCACCGACCCGCAGGGCGGCAGCACCGAACTGGAATGGACTGTCGAGGGCCGGCTCGCCCGACGGACCGATCCCGACGGGGCCACCCAGTCCTGGGCGTACGACGGCGAGGGCAACTGCGTCCTGCACACCGACGCCATGGGCGGCGAGACCCGCTTCGAGTACACGCACTTCGACCTGGTGGCCGCCCGGACGACACCGGACGGAGCACGCCACGAGTTCGCGCACGACACCGAACTGCGCGTCACACGCGTCACGAACCCGCAAGGACTCACCTGGTCCTACACCTACGATCAGGCCGGCCTGCTCACGTCCGAGACCGACTTCGACGGACGGAGCGTCAGCTACACCCACGACGCCCTCGGTCGGCTCGCCTCGCGGACCAACGGCGCGGGGCAGACCATCCGTTACGAACGGGACGTCGACGGACGTCTCGTCCTGAAGGACGCCGACGGCGCGGTCACCCGCTTCACCTACGACGTCCAAGGTCGCCTGGTCGGTGCCACGGGCCCCGACACCAGGCTGACGTACCTCCGCGACGTCTCCGGCCGGGTGCTGCGCGAGACGGTCGACGGCCGGAGCACCACCCACACGTACGACGAAGCCGGCCGCCGGGTCCACCGCACCACGCCGTCGGGAGCCGTCAGCAGCTGGTCGTACACGGGTGACTCCACCGCGCGCCTCGACGCCTCGGGGCATCTGGTCGACTTCGGGTTCGACGCGTCCGGCCGGGAGATCTCGCGCCGTTTCGGAGACGCGCTCACGATCGAGCACGCCTATGACGCCATGGGCCGCCTCACCGGCCAGCACGTGCGGACCGCCGGAGAGACCGTCCAGCGGCGCTCGTACACCTACCGCGCGGACGGTCACGTCACCGCCGTCGACGACCGTCTGGCCGGTCGCCGGCAGCTCGAACTGACCGGAGAGGGACGCGTCACCGGCATCACGGCCGAGGACTGGACCGAGCGGTACGCCTACGACGAGGCCGGTAACCAGACGCACGCCTCCTGGCCCGGCGCAGGCGCGGCCGAAGGCCCCCGGGAGTACTCCGGCACCCGCATCGGCCGCGCCGGAGCGATCCGCTACGAGCACGACGCCCAGGGCCGCGTGGTGCTGCGGCAGAGGGCCCGCCTCTCGCGCAAGCCGGACACCTGGCGCTACGACTGGGACGCCGAGGACCGTCTGGTCTCGGTCACCACCCCGGACGGAACACGCTGGCGGTACGTGTACGACGCGCTGGGCCGCCGCGTCGCCAAGCGGCGTCTCGCGGACGACGGAGTCACGGTCCTCGAGGAGACGCTGTTCACCTGGGACGGCGACCTCCTCTGCGAGCAGACGACCCGGACGCCGGGCGCGGCGGAGAGCGTCGTGCTCACCTGGGACCACGACGGGCCCACACCGGTCACCCAGGTCGAGCGCCGGCTGCTGGACGACGAGGAGGTCGACCGCCGCTTCTTCGCGATCGTCACCGACCTGGTCGGTACTCCCCGTGAACTCCTCGACGAGTCCGGCGGCGTCGCCTGGCGCACCCGCGCCACCCTCTGGGGCACCACCACGTGGAACCGCGACGCGACGGCGTACACCCCGCTGCGCTTCCCCGGCCAGTACTTCGACCCCGAGTCCGAGCTGCACTACAACCGCCACCGCCACTACGACCCCGCCTCGGGCCGCTACGTCTCCCCGGACCCCCTGGGCCTCGTGCCGGCCCCGAACGCCGTCGCATACGTGGAGAACCCGACCCGGTGGATCGACCCGCTCGGTCTCGCACCGGAGGACGTGGAGACGGGGTGCCCGCACCGCAGGAGGGGCGAGTACCAGCACAGCGTGGTGCTCGGCATCGAGGACCACAGCGAGGCCCTCGTCGATCACCTGCGCGGCCGCCGGGACGACCCGGACCCGGGAGCTCACACGTACAACGGCCCCCCGTACGGCAACGTCGTGGACGGGGTGCCGGTGTGGATGTCCAACGTGATGCAGTCCGTCGCCGACCCGAACACCAGGCTGTCCGTCACCCTGGACGGCATGCTGAACAGCAGGGGGGAACGGGGCAACTGGAACACGCCGGCCGACATCGTCGACGCCTTCCAGACGGCCGTCAGGCAGGGCTCTCCCTTCACGACCGTCGAGGGGAACCGGCCCGAGTACGGTAACGGAACCGCCTGGGAGATGAGTGTGATCGCGCGGAACGTGGTCGTGTACGAGGGAGAGCTCAACATCTACAACGAGCCGAACCCGGACGGGCGGTCATGGGACGACATCCACTGGTACACCCGCGACGAGGAGGGCGACGGGTACAAGGAGGTCAAGGTCCCGAAGCCCGACATCCCCGAGATCGACCCGCACGTCGCCCTGAAGAGGAACAAATGATGGTGGAGCACATGGAGAGTGAAGCGCCCCGCGAGGCGGCGGAGATCGTGGCCGCGGAGTGGCGCAGGGTCCTGGGGATGAGCGAGAGGCGCATCGACCCGGCGATTCCGCGCGCGGCCCACGCACGCCCCGAGCTGCGGGAGCTGTTCCCCATGGTCAGCCACGGCGCGCTGTACTTCAGCCGGTGCACCCAGTACCCGTGGACCCATGATGTCGCCGCTCTGTTCCCCCGTCCCGGCGGGTTCCACGTGTTCCGGCACTCCGACAAGACGGTGCTCGGTGAACCGGACACCGTGGAGGAGGCCGTGCGGCTCATCGTGGCCAACCTGCCCGACGGCTGCGGTCCGGCCGTCGACGGGACGCCGGACGACCTGTGACGGGACCCCTCCTGGGCCGTGCTCGGCCCAGGAGGGGTCCCGACGGGTTCCGGCCCGCGGGTCAGAGCGCGCCGACGATGTCCTCGACCCGGTCCTTCGCGTCACCGAAGAGCATGGAGGTGTTCTCGCGGAAGAACAGCGGGTTCTGCACGCCCGCGTAGCCGGAGGCCATCGAGCGCTTGAAGACGATGACCTTGTTCGCCTCCCAGACGGTGAGGACCGGCATGCCGGCGATCGGGCTGCCGGGGTCCTCGGCGCCGGCCGGGTTGACCGTGTCGTTGGCGCCGATCACGAGGACGACGTCGGTGTCGGCGAAGTCCTCGTTGATCTCGTCCATCTCGAGCACGATGTCGTACGGCACCTTGGCCTCGGCGAGAAGGACGTTCATGTGGCCGGGCAGGCGGCCGGCGACCGGGTGGATGCCGAACCGCACGTCGACGCCCTTCGCCCGCAGCTTCGAGGTGAGCTCCGCGACCGGGTACTGCGCCTGCGCCACGGCCATGCCGTAGCCGGGCGTGATGACCACCGAGCGGGCCGCGCCGAGGAGTTCGGCGGCGGCCTGGGCGGTGATCTCGTGGTGCTCGCCGTAGTCGACGTCCGAGGCCGAGGGCGCCTCGATGCCGAAGCCGCCGGCGATGACGGAGATGAACGAGCGGTTCATCGCCTTGCACATGATGTAGGACAGGTAGGCACCCGAGGAGCCGACCAGCGCGCCGGTGATGATCAGCAGGTCGTTGCCGAGCAGGAAGCCGGAGGCCGCCGCGGCCCAGCCGGAGTAGCTGTTGAGCATCGAGACCACGACCGGCATGTCGCCGCCGCCGATGGAGGCCACCAGGTGCCAGCCCAGGGCGAGCGCCAAGGCCGTCACGACGATCAGCAGCCACAGCTCCGGCGTGATCACGAACCACACCGTGAGGGCGACGAACAGGCCGAGGGAACCGAGGTTCAGCGCGTTCTTGCCCGGCAGCACGAGCGGCTTGGAGCTGATCTTCGCCGAGAGCTTCAGGTAGGCCACGATGGAGCCGGTGAAGGTCACCGCGCCGATGAACAGGCCGATGAACACCTCGGCGTGGTGGATGCCCAGCGTGCCGAGCGCGTCCAGGGCCTCGGCCTCGTGGCCGTGGGGCTCGTGCTCGACGTTCAGGAAGCCGTTCCAGCTGACCAGCACGGCCGCGAGGCCGACGAAGGAGTGCAGCAGCGCGATCAGTTCGGGCATGCCGGTCATCTCGACGCCACGGGCGCGCTGCAGACCGATCAGCGCGCCGATCAGCATGGCCACGGCCATCAGCCCGAGGCCGGCGGTGCTGATGTCGCCGTCGATCGCGAGCACGATCGTCGCGACGAGTGCGACGCCCATGCCGAGCATGCCGAACGCGTTGCCGAGCCGTGCGGACTCGTGCTTGGAGAGTCCTGCCAGCGCGAGGATGAACAGCAGCGCGGCAACGAGGTAAGCCGCCTGTGCGGCGATGGTCGCAGACATGTCAGCTCCGGTTGAACATGGCGAGCATGCGACGCGTCACCGCGAAGCCGCCGAAGACATTGATACTGGCCAGGAGGATCGCCACGGACGACAGCACCGTGACCGCGGTGCTCGAGTGCCCGATCTGCAGCAGCGCGCCGACGACGATGATCCCGGAGATCGCGTTGGTCACCGACATGAGCGGTGTGTGCAGGGCGTGGTGCACATGGCCGATCACGTAGTAGCCGATCACGATCGCGAGCACGAAGACGGTCACGTGGGGCAGCAGCGCCGCCGGGGCGAACCCTGCGGCGAGGAACAGCGCCAGCGCGGCGACGGCCACCCCGCCGAAGCGCCGGGCCGGCGTCATCGGCTGCTTCTTCGGCTTCGCCGGCTTCGTCTCCGCCGCCGCGGGCGCGGGGGCCGGGGCCGCCGAGACCTGGACCGGCGGGGGCGGCCAGGCCGACTCGCCCTCGCGGACGACGGTGATCGAGCGCTGCACCGGGTCGTCCCAGTCGAGGATCAGCCGCCCGTCCTTGCCGGGCGTCATCAGCTTCAGCAGGTTGACCAGGTTCGTGCCGTACAGCTGGGAGGCCTGGGCCGGCAGCCGGCCCGCCAGGTCGGTGTAGCCGATGATCGTCACGCCGTTCTCCGTGACGACCTTCTCGCCCTTCACGGTGCCCACGACGTTGCCGCCGTTGGCGGCCGCCATGTCGACGATCACGGAGCCCGGCTTCATGCTCGCCACCATCTCCGCGGTGATCAGCGTCGGCGCGGGGCGCCCGGGGATCAGCGCGGTGGTGATGACGATGTCGACCTCGCGGCACTGCGCGGCGTAGAGCTCGACCTCGCGCGCCTTGTAGTCGTCGCCCATCTCCTTGGCGTAGCCCGTCTTCGAGACCTCGACCTCCGGGGACTCGATCGACAGGTACTCGCCGCCCAGCGACCGTACCTGGTCGGCCACCTCGGGCCGGGGGTCGGTCGCCCGTACGATCGCGCCGAGCGAGCCCGCCGCACCGATCGCGGCCAGGCCCGCGACGCCCGCGCCCGCGACGAGCACCTTCGCCGGCGGCACCTTGCCCGCCGCCGTCACCTGGCCGGTGAAGAACCGGCCGAACGTGTGCGCCGCTTCGACCACGGCCCGGTAGCCGGCGATGTTCGCCATCGACGACAGCACGTCCATCGACTGCGCCCGGCTGATGCGCGGCACGGCGTCCATCGACAGCGCCGTGAACGGTCGGCGGCCCAGCTCCTCGACCATCGCGGGGTCGAACGCCGGGGCGAACAGGGCGATCACCGTCGCCTCGGGCCGTACCCCGTCCAGCTGAGCGGGGCTCGGGGCGTTGACCCCGAGGACCACGTCCGCGGCCGTCGCGTCGCCGATGGTCGCACCGGCGGCCTCGTAGGCGCTGTCGGTGAAGCCCGCCGCGACACCCGCGCCGGAGTCGACGACCACGTCGTACCCCAGTTTGCGGATCGGTTCGATCGTGGCGGGCGTGGCCGAGACACGGTTCTCACCTGCCCGCGCCTCCTTGAGGACTCCGACAATCACGAGTGTTCTCCGTTCGCTGCAGTTGCCGTCGACGGCCGTTCTCTGATTCGACTCCGATGCGGGTCTCGACCCCATCAGAATCAGGCTGCTCCCACCTCGACCGGAAGCGTGTCGGCGGTGATCGATGCCACACCACTCCACCTACCCATCGCGAGCGACCGCTCCGCGGGCACGGTGAACTCACCGGAGCCCCCTGGTCGAGGATGGGCTCACGTTAGGGGTCCCCGGTCCTCCCACGACACCGCCGGTTCGAAGGGGATAGCTCATATTGACGCGCGCCTCTCGGCCTGGTTCCGCAGCTCGCTCCTGGCGAGGGCGTTCCGGTGGACCTCGTCCGGGCCGTCGGCGAAGCGCAGGGTCCGGATGTGGGCGTACATGTTGGCCAGCAGGAAGTCCTGGGACAGCCCGCCGGCGCCGTGGACCTGGATCGCCTTGTCGAGGATCCACTGCACGGTCGACGGGGTGGCGATCTTGATCGCCTGGATCTCGGCGTGCGCGCCCTTGTTGCCGACGGTGTCCATCAGCCAGGCGGTCTTGAGCACGAGCAGCCTCAACTGCTCGATGCGCACCCGGGACTCCGCTATCCAGTCGCGGATCACGCCCTGCTCGGAGATCGGCCTGCCGAAGGCGACGCGCTCCTCGGCGCGGGCGCACATCAGCTCGACGGCCCGCTCGGCGATCCCGATCGAGCGCATGCAGTGGTGGATCCGGCCCGGGCCGAGGCGCGCCTGGGCGATGCTGAACCCGTCGCCCTCCCCACCGATCAGGTTGGTCGCCGGAACCCGTACGTCGGTGAAGGTCAGCTCGGCGTGACCGCCGTGCTCGCGGTCGTCGTACCCGAGGACGTGCATGCCGCGGTGGATCTCGACGCCGGGGGTGTCCCGCTCGACGAGGATCATCGACTGCTGCCGGTGCCGCTCGGCGTCCGGGTCGGTCTTGCCCATCACGACGAAGATCTTCGCGTGGGGGTTCATCGCCCCGGTGATCCACCACTTGCGGCCGTTGATCACGTACTCGTCGCCGTCGCGCACGATCGACGTGCCGATGTTGGTGGCGTCGGAGGAGGCGACGTTCGGCTCGGTCATCGCGAACG